>CALGOE010000287.1 GCA_937958145.1 uncultured Desulfobacca sp. | reverse complement strand
GGCCGCCACCTAGTCATGGAGGCCATCTTTTCGGGGCTTTTTAATGATCAGCAGCGACAGATAGGGCAGGTCCCGATCCTTGAGGGCCCGGAGGTTGTATGCCACCGTTTCCCCGGTCAACCCCACCCGGCTGACGCAGGTGGCGCAATCCAATAGACCCAGTTCTTCGATGGTCTGATAGATGGCGGCGAAATTCCGATAGACCTTGAGCATGACGATATTGTCGGTCTGGTTGACGGCCTCTTTCAGTTTCTCCGGCCCCAAGGCCCCGGAAACCACATACAGGGATTCCTCCCCCTCGGTCAACGGGACATGGCTCAAGGCCGCGGCGGCATTGTAGGAAGTGACCCCGGGAATGGTGATGATGGGCACGCCGGGAGCCAGCCGTTTGACCGTCTGCATGAGGTAGCCGAAGGTGGAGTAGGTGAGCGGATCGCCCAGGGTAACAAAGGCCGCATCTTTTCCCGTCGCCAACACCTCCAGCACTCGCTGGGCATTTTCTTCCCAAGCGGCTGTCAGCACATCGGCCGCTTTGGTCATGGGAAACGGCAGTCGTTCCACGTTCCTGCCGTTGAGGTGGCGCCGGACGATATCCAAGGCCAGGCTGTATTCATTCTTGGTGGAACTGGCCGCAAAAATGTGACCCACAGATTTCAGCACCTTCAAGGCTTTCAGGGTGATGAGATCTGGATCCCCGGGTCCCACCCCGATGCCGAAAAGCGTTCCCCAGGCAATGGTCATACCGGCTGTCCCTCCAGGGCCATGATGGCCAGAGCGTTTACCACACTGGCGGCCACGGCCGAGCCGCCCTTGCGGCCCACGGCCGATATGTATGGGTAGTCAGTGGCGATCAAGGCGGCCTTGGCTTCAGCGGCGTTGACAAACCCCACCGGCAGACCGATGATCAAAGCCGGCGGCGGAGCTCCTTCCTGGAGCAATACCAACAGTTTCAGCAAGGCGGTGGGGGCATTGCCAATGGCCACAATACCGCCGCCAAGACGGGGCAGGGTCCATTCTATGGCCGCTGCGGCCCGGGTGATGCCTTGTTGCGCTGCTGCCGCCGCCACCGCGGGGTCATCCATAAAACACCGGACCTCAACGCCCAGGCGGTTGAGGCGGCCGGTGGAAATGCCGGCGGCCAGCATGCGGGTATCGGTAACCACCGGACGGCCTTGCCGCAAAGCCTCGATGCCCGCAGCAATAGCCGCTGGATGTATCCGGGTGATGGTGAGATAGTCAAAATCCGCCGTGGTGTGGATCATGCGCCGCACCACGGCCCAGGCCGGAGCCGAAAACCCGTGGCGCCCGGCCTCGGCCTCAATGCGCCGGAAGCTCTCGGCTTCGATCTCCTGGGGATTGCTCAAGGAAAGTTCCATTAGATCTCCTGATAGAGGCGGCAGGCGTGGGTAAACGCCTTTGCCGCGGCCGGATTGCTGCCAAAATGCAGGTGCAGATAGCTGGCCAAGACATTCCCCAGGGAGTACCCTTCCAGTCGGGGGGCTCCTCCCTGGCGCGGCGCCACCTGATATACCTGGCGCAGGGCTGCGGTGTCGCCGATGATTTCCGAGTAATGAAACTCGTGGCCTCGCACGGTGGTCCCCGCCGGTCCCAGCAGGGTATCGGCCAATAAGACCACTTCCCGGTAGCCCAGACTCTTCAGCCGGGGGAGCATGCGGACGTGCAAGGGCAGGACCCCGGCCATGGCATACCGGTTGTCGGAGCCGTCCTGCAGGGCCTCACAGAGATACATCAGGCCGCCACATTCGGCGTAGATGGGGAGGCCGGCCAAGGCTTGACGCCGCAGGTCCTCTTTGAAGCTTTCGTTGGCGGCCAGGCCCGCCGCATATAACTCCGGGTAGCCGCCGCCCAGATACAGTCCACTCAGACCGGGAGGCAGGCCATGATCGTGCAGAGGAGAGCACTCCACCAGTTCCGCCCCGAAATACTCAAGCCAGGCCAGATTCTCGGGATAATAGAAACAAAAGGCCTGGTCCCGGGCCACGCCCAAGCGGATGCGAGGAAGTAGCGGCGGCGCCGCCTCTGCCTGCCGCGGTCTGGACACCTCCGGCAAGGACTGCCAGAGATCTTCCAGATTGAGATGGTTTTCTACCCAATCGGCTAATGCACCCAGGGCCGCTGCGTCCAGAGGATAGTCTGCGGCGGTAACCAGACCGAGATGGCGTTCGGGCATGGCAATACCCTCCTCCCGGGGGAGACCGCCGAAACATCTGATGCCCGGGAGAGTGGTCAGGGCCTCCTGCAAGTGGGCCAGGTGCGAGGGGCCGGATACCCGGTTGCACACCACTCCGGCCAGGGTCAGGTCCGGGTCAAAGGTGGCAACACCCTTTACCAGAGCCGCCACACTCCGGGCCATGGCCCGCACATCCACCACCAGCAGCACCGGCAGCCCCAGCCACTTGGCCATTTGCGCCGTCGAACCGGCTTCGCTGCTGCCACCAAAGCCGTCAAATAAACCCATGACCCCTTCCACCAGGGCCAGTTCCGCCGTGGCTGCATAACGCCAAAAAATCCGCCGGTTTTCCTCCCGGGACAGCATCCAACTGTCCAGATTATGGGACTGCCGCCCTGCGGCCTGGGCAGGGTGGCCGGGATCGATGAAATCCGGCCCGACTTTGAAGGGTTGCACCACCACACCCCGGCGCTTCCAGGCAGCCAGGAGCCCCAGGGTGACCATGGTCTTCCCTACCCCGCTATGGGTGCCGGCGATCACCAGGCCTTTGATTGTATCCGATTGATTATTCGTCATATCTGATCTGAGGTCTGATCAGTCCCGACCGGCAAACTGCAGGGACTCCTGCTGCTCCGGAAAAACACTCTCCAGGGTGCTCAGGGTGCCGGCAGCCCGCCCGCCGCCGACGGCAGGGCGCTGGCCGGCTGTCGCCGGGATGACCTCCAGAGCGGCGCGGATATGGTCGAGAAAAATGCGCACGACCCCCTCCTGGGTCCCCAATCCGGCCGCTGCCACTTCCACCTGCAGCCCCGCGGCCGCCAACACCGCTCGCCAGGAATCCTCCCCCTCGGTAAGATCCTCCTGGAAATGCCTGCCGGCCACCAGCATCAGGGGGACCAATTTTGCCGCGCGATGCCCCGCCTTGACAATCTCCCTGACAACCTGGTCCTGATCGGGATATCCTTCGATGACCCCCACGTATACCCCCGGACCATAGCGCTGACGCATGATTGCTTCCAGGGCCGGGTAGGCAGACCACGCCGGGTGATCGGTGCCATGGCCGACCAGAACCAGGGCTTCTCCAGGCATGGGTCCATGTTGGCGGATGAGGGCTTCAGCCAATCGCTGGTAATCAGCCAAGGAACTCAACAACGGCAGCCCGATACTCGTGCGCACGGGAGAGGAGGACACTTCTTCCAGGAGTCGAAAGAACTCATGCCCGGCCAGCAGATGCAGGGATTGCACCACCGCCCAGACATGCCCCTGTTGCTGCAAATCCAGCAACACCTGATGGGGGTGCTTGATCTCAACTTGGCGGGCCCGGTGCAGGCGATCTTTGACCATCCGGGAGGAGAAAGCCCAGTGCACCTCGTGGCCGGGGAATTCCTGACGGATAGCAATATCCATCAAGCTATAGGTCTCCAGGGCCTTGGTGGTGGTCCCGAACGCCGTGACAAGAATCGGAATCGGCATAATATCGGCTCTTTGCTCAGACATGGGGCGGGGCTCTGGCCCGGCCCGGGGGCAGGCGCCGGCCTGGCCTGAGAGATCCCTCAAAAACAAAAAATCCTTAAGTCAAAGAGACTTAAGGATATACCCAGTTTATTCTTCCTTAAGCGGCTGGCGGCGCCGGTTGGTTCCTTGGCCGCCTGGCGTCTGCTCTGGTGTCGTGCGCACCGCACAGACCGTTCTGGGCAGGTCTTCTGGCTCCCGGATCCTTCTACTCCCTGCGCCTTCCCATCGTCCTGCGTGAACGACAGTGGCCTCAAGCAGGTTTAGTCCCCGGTCACAGCGGCGGGACCGCGCCGGATTTGCACCGGCTTCCCTGTTAGCCCGGTTGGGCACCCAGATATCTACTACATACCCGCAGATCCCCGGTTTTGTCAACCCATTTTAGGTGACCTCGGTTTGCTGTCGATCAAGCCTGGGGTTGACCGGTTTGATGAGGGTCAACAGTTCTGTCTGGCTGCGGGGAGGCTGGCTCAAAGGGGAGATCAGCCCGGCGGAGAGCAGCTGGCGGTAGAGGTGAGCCACGGTCGGGATACCCAAGCCAAAGCCGGCCACCTCGGTGAGGACGTGAGGGATTTGGTGACCCGCCCAACTGCCGGCCGCCGTGCCCTGCGCCAGAATGTGCCAGTGATCGGCCCATTCATAAGCAAAATCCAGATCGTGGCTGCAGATGATCATGGTCGTGCCCTGGGCCCAGAGCTCGGCCAGAATGCCCTGAAGATTCCTTTGCATGGGATGATCCAGGCCGGCAAAGGGCTCGTCCAACACAATGACTTCCGGTTGCATGGCCAGGACGCCGGCCAGGCAGACGCGCTTTTTTTGGCCAAAGCTCAGGGCATGCACGGGTTTGTCGGCCAGCGCGGTGAGGCCGACCGCGGCCAGGGCCTGTTCGACCCTCTCCTGGACCAGGCTGCGGTCCAGCCCCAGGTTCATGGGGCCGAAAGAGACGTCTTCCCGAACGCTGGCCGACAGGAGCTGGGTCTCCGGGTTCTGGAAGACGATCCCGACCCGGGAGCGCAAGGTTTTCAGGCCTGGGCGGCGGTAATCCAGGGGCTGGCCGTCAAATAGGACCGTCCCGGCCTGAGGGCGGAGAATGCCATTGAGATGCAGGCAGAGGGTGGTCTTGCCGGAGCCGTTGACGCCCAGAATGGCGGTGCGGCTGCCCCTGAAGATGCTCAGGGAACAGTTGGCCAAACCCGGGCTGCCATCCGGATACCTAAAGGTGACTTCCCTAAGTTCAATGAGGGGGAGGCTCATGAGCCGGCATACCGCACGAGAATCGCAGTGAACAATAAAACCGAACTAAACGAGGCCGCAATGAGAAGATCATGACGACGTGGCGAAAAATCGTGGTCCAGAAAGCGCAGCGGGCCATCGCCGCCCCGAGCCGCGGCGGCCATGGACAGGGCGGCGGCCCGTTGCCAGACCTGGATGGCCAGAACGGCAATCATCATACCAAAGGAGCGCCGCGCCGCCGCCAGGCTGGCATAACCCAGCCGGGCCTTCTGGGCGGTGGTGATATCATGGACGGCGGCCAACAAGACAAAGATGGTGCGGTAGCCCAGCGTCATCAGTTCCACCAGGATGGCCGGTGTGCGCAGGCGCCGCAACAGGGTGATCAGATCGGTCATGGGGGTGGTCAGGGCCAGCAGCAACAGCGCCGCCAGACAGGCCAGAGAACGACCGCAAATGAGGGCCACCAGCGGGAATTGAGCCGGTTCCCAGCGCCAGGACAAGGGCCAAGAAGTGGCCGGGCCATCAACGGCGATGAGCAGCGTGGCGGCGCTGATGACCAGAAACGTCAAAGGGGGGAGAAAGACCCGCAGATAGTAGCGCCATGGTATGCCCGCGCCCCAGATCGTAAGCATGGCCAGCGCCAAAGTCAGAGCCAAGAGAAACCAGGGTGTCGCCGCCACAAAGGCACTCACAAAAGCACTCAAGGTCACTAAGCCTTTGGCGGCGGGATGAACCCACCGCCAACGGTTGTTATAGGCCCAATATTCGATCAGCATTTAGGACTTCTGCCGGATCCTGGCAGCAGTAACCGCGCTGCCCAAATAATACCCCAGAAAGCCGGCCCCTAACGCCGCCTGCAAGGCAAAGAGGAGAGATTCGATCTCGCCGCTGGGCGGTTCCAGTATGGGCTGGAACCAGGGTTTATAATTCGGCTGGATCTCAACCACCAAATCTTTGGCCTGGCCATCGGCACCGGCGAAAATCTCCACTTCTTGCTGACCCGGCGTCGGTGGAGATTTTTCAACCAGCAGCAGCGGCACAACCAAAAGGACGATGACACCCGCAAGAAGCAGTAGATTCTGGTACTTTTTCATACTCGCACCTCCTGACTGGCCAAGACTTTCATTTCCTGCAATTCCGAAGAATTGAACCGCTTCAGGGTATTGGCCACCACCACGGTCAGGAGGCCTTCACTGATGGCCAAAGGAATCTGGGTAATGGCAAAGATGCCGGCAAACTTGAGGAAGGAGGCGGCAAAACCGCCGCTGGGGTCGGGGAAGGCCCAGGCTAATTGCACGGAGGTGGTGATATAGGTCAACAGGTCGGCCATGGCTGCGGCCAGAAAGACCGACAGACCAAAGGGCAGGCCCAGACCGCGGCTTAGGCGAAAAATGCCGTAGGCGGCGAACGGTCCGACAATACCCATGGAGAAGACGTTGGCCCCCAGGGTGGTCAGACCGCCGTGGGCCAGGAGCAGGGCCTGAAAAAAAAGAACGACCAGCCCGATGGGGGCCATGACCACCGGTCCGAAGAGAATAGCCCCCAGACCCGTGCCGGTGGGGTGGGAACAACTGCCGGTGACCGAGGGCATTTTCAGGGCCGACAAGACAAAAGTAAAAGCCGTGGCCACGCCCAGGAGCATGCGCTGCTGGGGTCTTTCCTGCAGAATCTTTTTGATGACGTGCAGGCCGTAGCCGACGAACGGCAGGGACGCCAGACTCCAGCCGACGGCATGGGAAACGGGCAGAAAACCTTCCATAATGTGCATACGCCACCTCCTCATGAATGTGCATAAAAAAAACCGCATCGCGCTAAACGCAATGCGGACTTTCCGTTTTTAAAGCCCTGCCTCGAGGCTTCACTCCCCCGGTCCACCGGGTCGTGTGGAGTGTAACATCACGGCAGGTCTTCTGGCTTGCGACTCATCCGCCGGGCGCCTTCCCAGTCATGACGACCAGTGGCATTATGCCCTTTGTCCTCGCTTACAGCGGCGGGTCCGCGGGGGATTTCCACCCCTCTTCCCTATTAAGCCCTTTCAGGCGCCGTGATCTATGTTATTGGGAGACATTATTAACACGGGCGTTGCCGTCCGTCAAGCCTTTCCTCTATAATCCAGATGCGTTTCATGATTTGTATTTCTTCCTCGAAAATTGGCAACGATAAACGGCGCCCAACCAGAGAAACCAAACCCAGGGGCCAGCCCCCGGCGGGCGTTTTCTCATCTTTGGCTAACATAGTCGCTGCACGCCTTTCGGGGCAAGGGCGGTGGCGTTGGCGGATTTTTTGATGCAATGCATAAATTTATGCGATGAGGTCTTTTTTTTGGAAAGCCCAAGGCAGCCATGATGATCTACCACGGCCTTGGCGATCTGGGCCGCAGGCCAGGGTAAAAGAGAGCCACCTTGGGGGCGGCCGTGCCGCTCGGCTTTCGGGGCTGGCATGCCGCCTTGGCGATGGGCTTTGACCCATTTACCACCGGCCTGCCTGGTAACCCCATCCCTTCTGACCACTTCGACCTGTGTTTTTCCTTACAATACAGCCTGCACCGCCAAGCGGCGGACACGTTTTTGAGCTTTGGGTGGACGAGGTCGGGAATTCATTTTATTCATGCCTTAAGTTGACTAAAATTTTTAATAATTGCAAACAGTTAATCTGCTGACAAATAATAATCGATCAATTATATTTGAACATTCCTCTATTGCTTAATGCAATAAATTGATTGCACGTGTAATTTCAAATTAAAGAGAATTTTTGCCGAAGCGGGGTTACCCCACCCCTACGAGGAGAAGAAGCAATGTTATTAATTTTATGCTCCTTTTAATAAAAACTATTCACTTTTTCTCGAAGAGATATTCCTTTTTAGTCGGTAGGAAGTATACAGTATCGTCATGATATAACCGACAATTATTCCAATCAAAAACCCAGCCAGAAACATTTTCGCCCACCGCCTGACAAGTAGAATTACCGAACCTGCCTCTTTACATTAGCAATAATTGTACCAAAAATGGTCAATATAGATTTTCAGGGGTTTTCATGATGTCAGGCATGAAAGTATGTTCAACATCGAGAACATCATGTTAACTTTTTTGCACATATAAGCGTTTATTATTGTTAATAAAAACTTAAAATTGGCTCAATGCTGGGTGCAACGACATTAGACCCTCATGTGCAAAAATGCAAAGGGTGATCTGTATTTTTTCATATTCTTCCAACAACATTTAAGCTTGGGCCGGTTGCGCCAGGCTGGGCCTGGCAACCGTCATGGTTGACAAGGGAGCTATTTTTTCCTAAATAAAAAGGGGCCTGGGGGATCCCGGGAGCCCAAGGGCAAGGTTTGAGGCCGCTTCTGGTGGGGACGAGGCTATGGGCAGTGCCGTCAAATTAAAAAATATCCGCAATATCGGAATCATCGCACATATTGACGCCGGGAAGACCACTCTGACCGAGAGGATTCTCTATTATACCGGCAAGACCCACAAAATGGGGGAAGTGCATAATGGTGCTGCAGTCATGGACTGGATGCCCGAGGAGCAGGAGCGGGGCATAACCATCACCTCGGCGGTCACCACCTGTGAGTGGCAGGGATATCAGATCAACATCGTGGATACGCCCGGACATGTGGATTTTACCATTGAAGTGGAGCGGTCCCTGCGGGTCTTGGACGGTGCCATCGGGGTTTTCGATGCCGTTAACGGCGTTGAGCCCCAATCCGAGACGGTCTGGCACCAGGCGGATAAGTACCGGGTCCCCAAACTTGCCTTTATCAACAAGATGGATCGGTTGGGGGCTGATTTTGCGGCAGCTGTCGAGAGTATGCGGGTCAAATTGGGAGCGCGGCCCTTGTTGCTGACCATCCCCATGGGACAGGAAGATCAATTCCGGGGGGTCATTGATGTTTTAAAGCAAAAAGCCGTGGTGTGGGACGAAGCCAGTCTGGGGGCAGTGTACCAGGAGGTGGCCATCCCGGCCGAATTGGCGGCGGCGGCCCAGCAGGCCTATGAGAACTTGCTAGAGTCCCTGGCGGATGTGGATGACGCGGTCATGGAGGCTTACGTGGGGGGAGAGACCCTGTCCGCGGAGCAATTGGTCCAGGCCATCCATCGGGCTACGGTCCGTTTGCAGGCAGTACCCACCTTTTGCGGTTCAGCCCTGCGCAACAAGGGCGTCCAACCCCTTTTGGACGGTATTGTCAGATTTTTGCCCGATCCCACGGAAGTCCCGGCGGTAACAGGAGAAAATCCGCGTACCGGCGAGATCGAACAGCGCCCGGCCCGGCGGGACGGCCCCCTGGCGGCGCTGGTCTTTAAGATTATTATGGA
The DNA here is from genome assembly GCA_937958145.1 of uncultured Desulfobacca sp. Taxonomy (GTDB): domain Bacteria; phylum Desulfobacterota; class Desulfobaccia; order Desulfobaccales; family Desulfobaccaceae; genus Desulfobacca. Next base: position 13,910 of record CALGOE010000287.1, on the reverse strand, counting down.
CCAGGGGCGGAAGTTGTCGTATGTGCGGATTTATTCCGGCACCCTGAAAACCGGCCAGGATGTCTATAATCCCATTAAAAACGTGACGGAAAAGGCGGCCCGCATCCTGCGCATGCACGCCAATCAGCGGGAGAGATTGGACGAAGCCACAGCCGGCAATCTGGTGGGCGTCATGGGCCTGAAGCACAGCACCACCGGAGACACCTTGTGCAATCCGGAAGCGCCCATCGTCTTGGAGCCCATAGATTCCTATATCCCGGTGATGTCTTTGGCCATTGAACCACAGACCCGGGAGGATCAGGAAAGGTTGGATGCCGCCCTCAGCCGTCTGGCGGAAGAGGACCCCAGTGTGCGGGTACAGACCGATGAGGAAACGGGGCAGATAATTCTCTCGGGTATGGGGGAATTGCATCTTGAGGTCTTGATCCATCGCCTGGAGCGGGAATTTCACACCCGGGTCATGGCTGGACGGCCCCAAGTCGTCTATCGGGAGACCATTCATCGGACCGCCACGGCCAGCGCCGTCTTTGACCGGGAATTGGCCGGCAAACGGCATTATGCCGCAGTGACGGTTGCCGTCGCCCCCCAGGCCCGGGGGGACGGCAACCGGGTAGAATCCCAGCTGCCGGAGGACCACCCGGCCATTCCCTTTGTGCCGGTGATGCTGGAGGCCATCAGGGGCGCCCTTTTGGCCGGCGCGGCCTTCGGCCAGCCGGTGGTGGATGTGGTGGCTACGGTGGTGGAGGCCGAGGTCAGAGAAGGGTGGGCCAGCGATGTGGCCTTTCGGGTAGCGGCCATGCAGGCGGCCAAACAGGCCTGCCTGGAAGCCCAACCGGCCCTCCTGGAACCCATCATGCGGGTGGAAATCATCGTGCCGGAAGAATTCATGGGCGAGGTCATCGGCGATTTTAACGCCCGGAAAGGCAAAATTGAAGAATTGCAATCCAAGGGGGCAACCCGGGTGATTGCCGGTCTGGCCCCGTTGGCCAGCATGTTCGGCTATGCCACGGCCCTGCGCTCGGCTACTCAGGGCCGGGGCACTTTTACCATGCAATTTCATCATTTCGGGCAGGCTGAGAAGTAAAAATGCCGGCCAGGCAACTCCTGGTGCCGGGGTTGGGGGAGGGGGCCTCGCCCCCCTGTCGGCCCTTTTGCAACACCTGCTCGGGGGAGCAGCATGACTCCTTCCAGCCTGGTCCCGGAAATAAGTTGAATACGGCCGGTCCGGTCTTACAGGCGGGCGGCCACGGGAAGGAATGCAGACTATGGCAATGGAACAGACATTATCTTTAATCAAGCCGGATGGGGTGGCCCGGGGATTGATCGGCGAGGTGATCGGCCGCTTTGAACGGGCCGGGCTGAAGATCAAGGCCATGAAGATGGTGCAGTTGACCAAAACTCAGGCCCAAAAGTTTTATGCGGTGCATCAAGAACGCCCTTTTTATGACAGCCTGACCAGCTTCATGAGTTCCGGTCCCATCGTGGCCATGATCCTGGAGGGGGAGGGCGCCATCCAACGGAACCGGGACCTGATGGGAGACACCAATTATCAGAAGGCTGCGCCGGGGACCATCCGGGCCGATTTTGCCCGGGACATCGAAGCGAACATCGTGCACGGCTCCGATGGGCCGGATACGGCCAGGACGGAAATAGCCTTTTTCTTCCACGAGTTGGAGAAGTTTTAGCGTTCTGGGCCGGCGGCTTCCGCCTGAAGCCGTGGGCCGGCGAGGAAGCCTCAAAAATGCTGCCGCTGTCGTTGGCAGCCGTCCCAAGATGGAGGGGACAAGGACATGGGCGGTGAGCGCCGCCTCATTGCTGCCCTGAGTCGGATATTTGGGCCGCCGCCATCCGCAGTGCGCTGCGGTATCGGCGATGATACGGCCATCCTGGCCCCGGAGGCGGCTCAAGACCTGCTCTGGACCATCGACACCCTCATCGAAGGGGTGCACTTTGATCTAAAGTATACCCCCCTGCGGTCCCTGGGCTGGAAATCCCTGGCGGTGAATCTCAGCGACATCGCTGCCATGGGAGGGCAGCCGCAGTATGCCCTGCTGGCTCTGGGGTGGCCGCCGCGCCGGGCTTTGCACCAGGCGTTGGAGCTGGCTCAGGGTATGCAAGACGTGGCCCAAGAGTTTGGCGTGGCGGTGATCGGCGGCGATACGGTGGCCGCACCGGCGGGGCTGACCCTGAGCCTGACGGTTCTGGGGCAGGTGGCGCCGGGAAGGGCCTTGCGCCGGGATGGCGCCCAGGTTGGCGACGATATTTATGTCACCGGCCCCCTGGGTCTGGCGGCCGCCGGGTTAGAGCTGCTGCGCCACGGGTTGGCGCTGCCGGACGAGATGAAAATCCCTTTAATGGAAGCGTTTTTGCGCCCTTGGCCCCAGATTGCGGCCGGCCGCCTCCTGGCGAGCCAAAACCTGGCGACGGCCGCCATCGATGTATCCGATGGGGTGGCTTCTGATCTGGACCAGATCTGCCAACGAAGCGGCGTCGGCGCCGTCCTGGCGGCAGCGGCGCTGCCCATTCCCCGACCGGTGCACGAGGTTGCCGGCCTCTTGGGGGCTGAGCCCGTCGATCTGGCCCTCAAGGGCGGGGAGGATTATCAGCTCCTCTTTACGGCCCATCCAGATAAAAAGGGTTTGGTGCAGAAGGCCTTTCTGAAAGCCGGGTTGCCGGCCCCGCGGGGCATCGGCACGATTGTCCGCGGCAGCGGTATCCGCCTGCAATATGACGATAAGGAGTTGGAACTGGCCGGAACCGGCTTCGATCACTTTCCGCAGGCGTCCATCAATGATTCTTAAGGAGCCGGTGCGGCCTGTCCCCCACAGCGGCAAACCTCACGTATTTTCCACCAGAATAACCTTATGGTTGACCAGGTTGAGGCTTTGGATGGTGGCCTTGACGATTTTCTGCTCGCCGAAGATGCTGACCAGACGGAGATGATCGCCCTCCGGCTCTATGAGATCGACGTCTTCCAGAAGTAATTCTTCCTGGCCATTGCGGATAATATAAGCAGCTGCTTCACACATTCTGGATAATCTCCTTCAGACGAGTGCTGACAATATGTTCCACCAGATGAGGGAGCGGTTCGGGTTTGAAACCGACGATTTCTATGCGTTCCTGGGTGAGGGGCAGCAGTAATTTCAAAGCCCGGGCGGCAGCAATGGCCTCGGCCATCCGCGGGGTAAGTTCCCCCATCATGGCATTGGGCAGGATTATGGCAATGGGGCCAATAATGATGTCAGCGGTGGCGACGGTCTGGACAATGGCATTTTCCCCGGTTGCCCCCCGATTGGCCCGAGATTTCAGCATCTGGGCCGTGGCGATGGCGTTGGTGCCCAGAGCAATGATTTCATGCTCCTCTTGATAGACTTCTTTGAGTCGTTTAATAACCGCCGCGCCGATACCACCACCTTGCCCATCAATAACACAGATTCGCACCGGTAACCTCAATCCCTTATTTTCTTCTGCTATAGTACAGCATTCTCAACAGCGGTGCAACTTTTAGGCTTAATTATTTGCGCACAATCTGCTATATCTAGGAACAAGGGCGGCTCCGGCGCCGGGCCGGGGGCGAGACTGACCACGGGCGGGAGACTGGTGAGAAGAAGCCCTGCCCTCTTTCCGGCCTTGTTTGAAAATTTCCTGATAAAAGTGGAACTTTTTTTATTTTTTCGTTAAAATTGGCTTAGCTGGCATTTCCTGACACTTCTTCATGGTATGAATAAGGGAATTGGCCTAATGCCGGAATCGTGGCACGGCGGATAAAAGGCTGAATTATAAGGCCAATTTGAAAGCAGTATTGTGGTCTAATGAAGTCAGGCAAATAGCTTGTTGAAGAATGCTGGTCCTGGCCAGCGGCCAAAGAACACTCCTGATGTCTGGCTCCTGGCGCAGCCCAAGGCCCCTCATGGGGTTGGCAGAGGGTTTTTTGGCACTCGCAACCTCCGGCTCAGGCTGGGTGGCTTGGTTTTACGGTGGCCCGGCGGGAGGATATTTTTTGGCAGATCATCTGATAGAATTTTATGGCACCGAATGTGTCCACTGCAAAAAGGTGGAACCTCTGCTGGAACGTTTGGAGGAAGAGCTGGGCCTGACCGTGACCAGATTAGAGGTCTGGCACAATCAGGCCAATGCCGCGCTCCTGAAAAAATATGACCAGGGTTTCTGCGGCGGCGTGCCATTTTTTTATAACACCCGCACAGGAAAATGGCTCTGTGGTGAGCCCAGTTATGAGATGTTGAAACAGTGGGCCCAGGATTGAGCAAAAACGATGGCATCACGGCGGCCTGAAAAACGCTCCGGCCTGATCGCAGGCCGGAGGAACCAGCAGTGGCCGGAGGCCCCATGAATTTGGCAGAGTATGACCCGCTGCGCGGTCGGCGCGTGGAAGTTCTGGATTTTACAGGGAATATCATAGCGCCGGACGTGCGCCCCGATGATCTCAGCGACGACTATCTCCTGGACCTCTACGACAGGATGGTTTTTCTGCGGGTGGCCGATCAGCAGGCCTTGACCTTGCAACGGGCCGGCCGGATGGGGACGTATGCCCCGACCCTGGGGCAGGAAGCGGCCAATATCGGCAGCGCCGCCGTCCTCCAGGAGGGCGACTGGGTGGTGCCGTCTTTCCGGGAAATGGGGGCCATGCTTCTTAGGGGCGTGCCTTTACAGCTCATTTATATGTATTGGATGGGCAGTGAGTGGGGCAGCCATTTCCCCGAAAATGTCAGGGTGCTGCCCATCTGTGCCCCGGTGGGAACCCAGACGCTGCATGGGGTGGGCCTGGCCTGGGCGGCCAAGCTGAAGGGTGAGCAGACCGTAACCTTGATTTATTTCGGCGACGGGGCCACGTCCAAGGGCGATTTTCATGAGGCCATGAATTTTGCCGGCGTCTTTCAAACCCCGTGCGTGTTCTTCTGCCAGAACAACCAGTATTCTATTTCAGTGCCTCGTTCGACCCAGACGGCAGCTCCGACTTTGGCCCAAAAAGCCATTGCCTATGGTTTTCCCGGGGTGATGGTCGATGGCAATGACATCCTGGCGGTGTATGCCGCCACCAAGGAGGCCGCAGCCCATGCCCGGTCGGGGCGGGGGCCGGTGCTCATCGAGGCTCAGACCTATCGCCTGGGCCCCCATACCACGGCCGACGACCCCAGCCGCTATCGGTCCGCCGAGGAGCTCAAGGCTCAGGAACCGTACGAACCACTGCCGCGGGTCCGTCTGTATTTAGAGAAAAAAGGGTTATTGACCCCCGCGGCTGAGACCGAACGCTGGGAGCGTTACCAGACGCTGGTGAAGGAAGAGGCCAAAAAAGCCGAGGCCGCCATCCCCTTAAGACCCGACGATATCTTTGACTACCACTACGCCACCTTACCGCCTTACCTGGCCCACCAAAAAGACTATTTACACCGTATTCTGGCCAGTTCGGGAGAAGGAACCGATGGCCAAGCTTAATATGGTGGAGGCCCTGAATCTGGCCCTGAAGGAAGAAATGAGCCGGGATGAGCGGATCATCCTGTTGGGGGAGGACGTGGGCCGGTTGGGCGGGGTCTTTCGGGTGACTGACGGGCTGCAGGCTCTTTTTGGTCCTAACCGGGTGGTGGATACTCCTTTGGCCGAAGCTGCCATTGTGGGGACTGCGCTGGGCCTGGCCCTGGGCGGCTTCAAACCCGTGCCCGAGATTCAGTTCATGGGGTTCTTGCCGGCGGCCTTGGATCAGATTATCTGCCATGTCAGCCGCTACCGGAATCGCAGTCGGGGCCGGTATACGCTGCCCATGGTCATCCGCCTGCCGTACGGGGCCGGCATTCATGCCCCGGAACACCATTCCGAGAGTACCGAGGCCATCCTGGCCCACCTGCCGGGCCTGAAGGTGGTGATTCCCTCCACTCCTTATGATGCCAAAGGATTGCTGGTGTCGGCCCTGCGGGACCCCGATCCGGTGGTGTTCCTGGAGCCAAAACGGATTTATCGGGCCGTGCGGGAGGAGGTGCCCGAAGGTGATTACACCATACCCTTATCTACAGCAAAAATAGTTCGGGCAGGAGACGCGGTAACGGTGGTGGCCTGGGGGTCCATGGTGCGCGAGGCGGTGCGGGCGGCGGAGTTAGTGGCGCCAGAGGGCATTGCGGCCGAAGTCATCGATCTGCGGACCATAGCCCCTATGGATGATGAGACCATTGTTGCTTCCATCCGCAAAACCGGGCGGGGGGTGATCGTTCATGAGGCCTGCCGCACCGGTGGTTTGGCCGCCGAGATCATGGCCCGGATCCAGGAAAAGGCATTTTTGTCCCTGGCTGCCCCGTTGGAACGGGTGACCGGCTTTGATACGATCGTCCCCCTGTTAAAGCTGGAGGATTATTATCTTCCCGACCCCCACCGGATCAGCCGGGCCATCCGCAAGGTGGTGCGGTTTTAACCTGAACCAAGAGGTGCTGACGACTGTCGGCAAAGAGTCGGCCATGTTCACCATTCTGAACGCCACATTTCTGAAAAGCGAACAGGGCCAGCGCCGTTGGGGGAAAATTCGGCAATATGGCAAGTAGGTTGGCCAAAGAAGAGGCAACGGGTATAAAAATTTGAATTCAATGTTTATCATTCTAAACATTCATGCCGATGCTTTTTGTAAGCCCCATTGCCAACCCAGTTTCGACCTCGTGCCGCCACCGCATCCGGCCGCAACCAACCGGCGGCAGGGCCGAGCGGCGAGGGGCAAGTAAGTGGGAAGGTCGGCAGCGCTGCTGGCGCTGGCTCAAAAATTGCAAGTAGATATTTACCGAGCAGCTCGAGGCCAACGTGCCGGCGGGGGGGCATGAGGCCAGAGAAAGGTTTTTCTTACAGATATGACCAGAGAAAGTATTTGGGCACAGCCTGCCAGGGGTCACGGGGTAGCACAGACGAGTTTTAGAGCGAAGTTTCGACAACGGGAGCGTCTACAAAGGGGGAAATCATGATGGCAAGGCAAAAAGGGTTGGTAGTGGTTATGATCAGTCTGGCGTTGTGTATCGGGGGTTGCACAAGCCATCGGGTCAGTCCGTTGGTGGAGGCACAGGCGGCAGCGGCAGAGGTATCGCCGCCGGATCAGGCAAGCTACCGGTTGGGTCCCGAGGATGTGATTGAAGTCACGGTGTGGAAAGAACCGGACATGACCAAGACCCTGATAGTGCAGCCGGATGGCAAGGTTTTTTATCCGCTCATCGGCGAAGTTGTGGCGGCCGGCAAGACCGTCAAGGAGATCCAGGATGAGATTTCCAAGCGGCTGGAGAAATTTGTCACCGATGCGGCCGTAACGGTCATTCTGGTCAAGGCCCAGCATTACAAATTCTTTGTGACCGGCAAAGTCAATAAGCCGGGGGAATTTTTGGTGGGCCGCCCGACGTCGGTCCTGCAGGCCATTGCCATGGCCGGGGGGCTGACGCCCTTTGCTTCGCCCAAGTCCATCAAAGTTGTGCGCAAGCAAGGCGGGGTGGATGAAATTTATGGGTTTAACTACAAAGAAGTCTCAAAAGGGCAATGGCTGAGTCAGGATATTATCCTTAAACCCGGGGATGTGGTCGTGGTACCATAAAGGGGAGTCGTCATGGGCAGGGGGAGAAGGATTTGGCAGTGCCTGTGGACCGTGTGGCTGATCTTGGGGGGGAGCACGGTGGGGCTGAGTGCCGATTGGGTGGTCAGGCCGGGCATCGAGCTTAAGGGACAATTTTTAAGCAATATCAACAACTCGCCAACAAACAGGCAATCGGATTATATTGTTTCAGCCCGACCGAATGTGAGTCTGAGCTATAACACAGAAATTACGCAATTTCAAGGGGATATAGCTGTCTCGGGGTTGCGCTATATCCAAAATAGCGGCTATGACCGGATCAATCAATACTACAGTTTTTCCGCCGGCCATAAGGTTACCCCGCGTCTGGGAGTGCAGGCGAGATTGGGCTTTGTCAGTGATTCGACCGCCACGGAGGAGTTGCAGGCATCAGGGACGGTGATCAACCGACGGTTGCGAACCTCCTTCTCGGCGGGCCCCGGACTTTCCTATGCTTTAACGGAGCGTTGGTCTACCTCCCTTAATTATGGTTTTAACACTGTTCTCTATCAATCGGGTGATTATAATAACTATGAGGGCCACAATCTGACTCAGGGTTTTGACTACATATTGACCGAAAAAACCACCCTCCTGAGCAGGGTAACAGCTACCTATTATAAATATACTAATAATAATAGCGTGGCGACGTTGGGACCACAGCTTGGCTTTAGTTATAAATACTTGGAAAAATGGGGCATGACTTTCCTCGGCGGGCTGACCATCAATCGGGTCCGATCAAATGTCAGGGTCGTCGCCGCCCCGGTTTTTCCCGGTTTTTTGGAGATACCCCAGCAGCTCCAGACCAGCTCACAGGTGGCACCCTTCGTGTCGCTGGGACTGAACTACCAATGGCAGACCGGCAATTTGGTCTTTAACTACAGTCGGAGTCAGTCGGCCAATGCCTACGGCAACCAATCGCAGTATAATTCCTTTAATTTTAATGCGAATCAAGCTTTGACCGAGCGCTTAAATTTCACTGTTAACCCATATTTTTATACCTCCGCCATTGACAATCCCGGCAGTGACTATAATTCTTATTATTATGGAGTTAGACCGGGCCTTAATTATAAATTGACTGAAAGAGCCTCTTTAGGAGCATCTTATGGCTTTAGCTATCGAACGGTAACCGGAAAGAACAGTTATAGTTATCCTGTTAGTGATGTATGGTTGACGTTTAATTACTCATATCCCATCCATTACTAATTATAATTCTCCTATATTGATAGGTTTGAAGTATGGAAAAACAAAAAGATTTGAAGTATTATTTTAATCTTTTCAAAAATAAAAAATGGTTCATAATAATACCGGCGCTATTGATATCTTTTTTCGGTTTTATAGTCGCTTTTATGCTGCCATCGGTATATGAATCAAGTTCCACGATCTTAATCGAGGAACAACAGATTCCTCCCGATTTCGTCCGGACTACGGTTACCGGTTTCGCGGAGCAGCGCATTCAAAGTATTACCCAGCAGATCCTGTCCCGGACGAGACTCTGGGAGACAATCAAACAATTCGATCTTTATAAAGATCTCCTGAACAAATACACCCAGGAGGAAATTATCGAAAAAATGCGGAGCAATATATCGCTCCAGACCATAAGTGCCGATATGACTGACAAGGGTAAAAAAGGGCGAGGCCAGGAAGGGATGACCATTGCCTTTACCATTTCCTTTCGGGGCGACAACCCTGGCAAGGTGCAGAAGGTGGCAGGACATTTGGCCTCCCTGTATCTCGAACAGAATTTAAAGGATCGTCAGGAAAAAGCCGAAACAACGACGAAGTTCCTGGAAGCTGAGCTGCAGGGGCTGGATGAACGGATAAAAGCCATTGGCGATCAGATTGCCCGTTTTAAGCAGGCGCACGAAGGAACCCTGCCGGAATTGAAAAGCCATAACTTAGCCCAGGCGGAACGCCTGGAAAACGAGATTAAGCAGTTGGAACTGCAGATCAGGGCGGCGCAGGATCGCAAGGCTTATCTGGAGGGACAACTGGCCACGATTAACCCTGATCTCCCCGTCGTTGGCCAGGAAGCGACCATGGATCCCAAAGCCCGGCTCTATATGCTGCGAGTCGCCTTATCTTCTTTGTTATCCAGGGTATCCGCTGATCATCCGGATGTCAAGAAGATCAAACGGGAGATCGCTGAACTCGAGAAAGTGGTGAGCGCCCAAGGTGGCCAGGCTTCGGTGCGGCGGCAGAAATTGACCCAACTGCGGGCGGAGTTGGCCAGCAAAGGGAATCTGTCGACTGACCATCCGGAAATTAAACGGTTGCAAAAGGAAATTGCTCGGCTCGAGGCCGAGAGGGATGCACCTGCCCCGGCGATGCCGCCCCAGGTGCCGGATCCCAATAATCCTGCCTATATCGGCCTGAAAAGTCAGATCCAAAGCATTGACAACGAAATCGCCCTGCGCCTGCGGCAGCAGGAGGAAATGCGGCAAAAACTGCGGATGTATCGTCAGCGTCTGGAGGATACCCCGAAAATCGAGTCTGAATATGCGGCTCTGCTGCGAGACTATCAAAACGCCCAAAGTAAACACATGGAGGTTATGAATAAACTGCTGACCTCCCGCATTGCTGAGGGTATGGAGGAACATCAAAAGGCGGAAAAATTCACCCTCATCGACCCGGCCAGTTTCCCTGAAAAGCCGGTCTCGCCCAATCGCCTGTTGATTGTGGCGGCGGGATTACTCCTCGGTCTGGCCTCCGGTGTGGGGCTGGTCCTGTTGACCGATCATTTGGATCACACTATCAAGGACGCTGATGAGTTGGGTTGGCTCACTGATCTGCCCGTCTTGGGCAGCATCAGTCTGATGCAATCACCGGTTGCGGCCCAACAGATGAAAAAACGGCGCCGATTTATCGCCGTCCTTACCTGTGGATCGATCGTAGTTATCTTAGTCCTGGTCCATTTTTTCTATAAGGATTTATGGGTGCTGACGGCCCAATTGCTCAGATTCATTAATAAATATTCCTGATCAACCCCTGGCCGGCCCGGCCGCCCACAGCAAGCAGCCATGACGCGGGAGGAAATATTTTGAGTTTTATTGACAAAGCTTTGGAACGGGCCAAAGCAACCCGGCAGCAAGAATCCAAAACCGCAGCGCCCCAGGCGCCGCCCAAGCCGGAAGTGCAAAAACCTTTGCCAATAGTCGGCAACTTGGGATCGGTGGGCGCACCCCTGGAATTTTGCTACACGGTAACCAAGAGCGTCCCAGTCAATTTTGAACTGCTCAAAGAGAACTTTGTCATCGCCGGTGACAACTACCCGGCAGTGGCAGAGGAGTATAAACTGCTCCGCACCCATATCCTCCATCGGACCAAAAAGGATCATCTCAACACTATTATGTTCACCGGACCGCGGCCCAATGAGGGCAAGAGTCTGACTACCATCAACATGGCCATCAGCATCGCCAAGGAAATGGATAAATCGGTCCTCCTGGTTGATGCCGATCTGCGCAACCCTTCCGTCCATTCCTATCTCGGCCTGCCTGGCAAACGGGGTCTGGTGGATTTTTTAAAAAGCGGGGTTCCGATTCCCGAACTCCTCATTCACCCCGAGGGTATTCCAAGATTAGTTTTTCTGCCCGCAGGCAAGGCTACGACCGATGCAGCGGAACTCATCAAATCGCCGCAAATGGTGGATCTGGTCCAAGAATTGAAACATTGCTACGCCGAACGCTATGTCTTGTTTGATCTCCCGCCCATCCTGAACTTCGCTGATGCCTTGGCCTTTGCGCCGCTGGTGGATGGTATTGTTTTGGTGGTGGAAGCCGGGCGAACGGCACGGGAGGATATTGAACAATGCCTGAACATGCTCAAGGACTTTAATATCCTCGGCTTCGTCGTCAATAAAGTCAAACGTCAGGCCAGCAGAGATTCGTATTACTACGAGTATTCGGAAGGCGACCAATCGAATCGCCGGAAGAAATTTTTTGGATAAATTATGTATGAAGAATTCTATGGATTGCAAGAACGCCCCTTTAATCTCATTCCCGATCCTGACTATCTCTATCTGAGCCCCCAGCATAAGCTGGCCAAGGCTTATTTGGAGTACGGCATCAGCCAGAAGGTGGGATTTGTCGTCCTCACCGGGGAGATTGGCGCCGGCAAAACCACGCTGATCAAGGCCCTGATCAAAAATTACAGCGGTAATCACCGGTTGGGGGTTTTGTATCAGACCTCCGTGGGGGCTGAGGATCTCCTGGAGTTGCTCCTGCAGGAATTCGAGGTGCGCGGCCGGTATAGCACGCGGGCGGCCCGACTGGCGGCCTTTAATCAGTTTCTCCTGACCGCTTATTCCCGGGGCGAACATGTGGTTTTGATGGTGGATGAGGCCCAGAATCTGGGATCGGAAGCCCTGGAAGAACTGCGGTTGCTTTCCAATCTGCAAGCCGGGAAAGACCCCTTGCTGCAGGTTATCTTGGTAGGTCAGGTTGGCTTACGGGATAAATTAAAACACCCGGCGCTGCGCCAATTGGCCCAACGGATTGCGGTGCACTATCATCTTCGTCCCTTGGAGCGGCTGGAGACCAAGGAATATATCCGTTTCCGGATCCACAGAGCCGGCGGCAGCGGCATTTTCACGGATGCGGCCCTGGATCGCATTTATGAATACACCCGGGGCGTGCCCCGGCGCATCAATGCCTGGTGTGACCTGGCCCTGGTAGCTGGCTTTGCCGAAGGCCGAACCGAAATCGATGCCGACTTCATTGACACCGTGGTGGCGGCCCAGGGTGGGACGTTAGAAGAAGAGGGCGAGGAGCAGGACGCCAATGCAGCTGCCGCGGTGGCCCCAAACGACCTCAAGACCCATTCGGGCGGTAACAATAATCTGAAAAAAGAAATTACCGAGCTGTCCGGCCGCCTGACGCGGGTCGAAGGCCTGTGCCTGGAGATCAGCAACCATCTTATTCCCCTGGTCACCGAGCTGTTGGCCCAAAAAAAAGGAGAGTGGGCGACGCCGCCGACCCTGCCGCAACTCCCGGCCGCAGAACCGGCGCAACCTGAAGACCTGGAGATGGAGGTGACCCCGACCCTACAAAGACCGTCAACCTGGTGGTCTCGTCTGTGGCGCTGAGAATGGGCGGACGTCACCAGAACCCTGTTGCCCTCGCCGGTCAGAAATCTGACAGATGCAGATAGAAACAATGAATTTCCCACGTATGGTCAAAATCTGCCTGGATTATGGCGGGGCTTGGCTGGGTCTGATGATCCTCAGTCCCTTGATTTATCTTTTTGCCCTTCTCATTCGCCTGGATAGTCCGGGGCCGGTCTTTTTCCGCCAGGAACGCATCGGCAAGGATGGAAAACCATTTAAGTCCTACAAGTTTCGCTCCATGATAGACAATGCCACCGCCTTCGGCCTGGGCTTAAACGTGGCGGTGGACGACGATCGCATTACCCGGGTGGGCAGATTTCTCCGGAACACCAGCCTGGATGAGCTGCCGCAATTGTTCAATGTCCTCAAAGGGGAGATGAGCCTGGTGGGACCGCGGCCGACGCTGCGCTACCAAGTGGAACGTTACGATGCCGTGCAGCGTCGCCGCCTTTTGGTAAAGCCCGGCATCACCGGCTGGGCCCAGATCAATGGCCGCAATGCCATCCCCTGGGAGGAGCGGATCCGGCTGGACGTCTGGTACGTGGATAACTGGTCTCTGGGGCTGGATCTGACAATATTGGCCCGGACCTTGAAAACGGTTCTGCGCCGGGAGGGCCTCTATGGGCCGGAAGGCGTCAACTATGATTTCGTGGGCACGGCGCCGCCGGCCCGGGAGGAGCAAGGGGAGCGGGCATGATACCCATTGTTAATCCGACGCTGCTGGCCTGGGAGGCCGTGATTGCCGATTTCCGCCAGGCCTGGGAAAGCGGCCAGGTGACCACCGGCGCCTTCACCCGGCGCTTTGAAGCAGCGGTAGAGGAACGTCTGCAGGTCTCTCATGCCGTCATGGTGCAATCCTGCACCGCCGGTCTGATGTTGGTTCTGCGGGCCCTGGACGTGCACGGCGAGGTGATCATGCCGGCCTTTACCTGGACGGCCACAGCCCAGGCAGCCCTGTGGAACGGCCTGACCCCGGTCTTCGCCGACATCCAGCCGGGCACCTATACCCTGGATCCAGAAAAGGCTGCGGCCGCCATTACGCCCCAGACCGCGGCCATCATGCCAGTGAACGTCTTCGGCTGCCCGCCGGATTATGAGGCCTTTGCCGACATCGGCCAGACACATGGCCTGCCGATAATTTATGATTCCGCCCAGGGCTTAGGGTCCCAATATCGACTGGCAGAAGGGACCTGGCGCTTTTCCGGAAACTTCGGCATGGCGGAAATC
>CALGOE010000286.1 GCA_937958145.1 uncultured Desulfobacca sp. | reverse complement strand
GCCGTCCGCCTCATGCCCATCCTGCTCACGGCCGGGGCCGCCTTGTTCGGCTCCTGGGTCATCACCCTGGACCCGGTCTTCTCCGGCCTGGCCTGGTCGTTTATCTTCGGCATCTTCGCCTCCACCCTCTTTACACTGGTGGTGGTGCCGGTCATTTATTACCTGATTTATGCCCCCAAACCGGAAAAAACTTGACCGGTGCACGCCGGATGATTACTCAATACATAATAGAGAATGATTCTTGCCCGGAGCAGAGAGGGACCGTTCCCCACGCTCATGGCTTCAAACTGACTTTCCCCTGTGCTCTTGAGCTGCCGCGGACGGGGAAAGATTTAATATTGCATGAAGTTTAGATTAGTTACGGCAGGCAGTTTGGAATAAGAAAATATTTCTGCTTAAGACATCAATTGGGAGACTGCCTATGGCTCGGCGTGTGGTCATTGATGAAGAGGCCTGTGTATTTTGCGGCACCTGTGCCGAAATCTGCCCCGAGGTATTCCGCCTCAATGAGGCCAAACAGAAATCCGAAGTCATCAAACCCGAAGGCGGCCCCACCGACCTGATCCAGGAGGCCATCGACTCCTGCCCTGCCAGTGCCATCAGGTGGCAGGATGAATAACCCAGCGCCGATGGCCGGCCACTGCGTGCAGAAGCCCTGAATCCGGCTTTTTATCCATAATTCACAGGAGGTTTGCCCATGACATTTTCCATTGCCGCGGTTCGTGACAAGATCGCCGAAATGTATCCGGAAATCGCTGAACACCAGATGATCCTCAGCGTGGAGTTCGACGCCGCCAAAGATGCCTACCTCGTCAAACTGAAAAAAGATCACCACGAAATGACCACCCATCTGGAGAAGAAGGACGCCGAAGACTGTCTGCGCAATATCAAGTGCGTCTATCTCGGCACCCAGATCGGCCAATTCATTAAAAATTTCCAGATGGCCTAGGCCACCGGGCGGCATATTTTGCCGCCCCCAACCACTCCTGGCGGTTCCCATGGCCATATCTCCGGATCCCCTGCCTGATTTTCACCGGAAGTATCAAACCTCCGGGTTGACGGCACCGCTTATTCGCCAATTTCGGACCATCATCTATGAATATTATGACGCCCAGGGGCGTGACCTGCCCTGGCGCCAATCCCACGACCCTTACGAGATTCTCGTCTCCGAGATCATGCTGCAACAGACCCAGGTGGAACGGGTCTTAAAATACTATGGTCCTTTTCTGCAGCGTTTCCCCAATTTCCAGGCCCTGGCCCAGGCTTCTCTGGGGGAGATCCTAACGGCGTGGCAGGGTTTGGGGTATAATCGCCGGGCCCAGGCTCTGCACCAAATCGCCCAACGGGTGGTCCAAGATCACCACGGCCGGCTGCCCACGACCCGCTCCGCCCTGGAAGCCCTGCCCGGCATCGGCACGGCCACGGCCGGCGCGGTGCAGGCCTTCGCCTTTGCGCAGCCGGTGGTCTTCCTGGAGACGAACATCCGGCGGGTTTATCTGCACTTTTTCTTCCCTCAGGCCCAGGGCGTGACGGATAAAATGCTCCTGCCCCTCATCCTCATGACTATGGACGCACCACAGGTGCGGCCGTGGTACTATGCCCTGATGGATTACGGCGTCATGCTGAAGAAAACTGTCCCCAACCCCAACCACCGCAGCGCCCACTGCAGCCGCCAATCACCCTTTCCCGGCTCCGATCGGGAATTGCGCAGCCGTATCCTCAGGTTGTTTCTCAGCAAGCCCGAATGGTCCGAGGAAGCGGTCGTTGCCGGTCTCCCTGACGAGCGCACCCGTCGTCTGCTGCAGGACCTGGTCCGGGAAAATTTTCTGCTCCAGGAAGAAAACAGCTACCGTCTGGCCACCGGCAAGGAGGGGCAGGCATGACGACTGGCTTTTTGGCCATAAGTTTGGGTAATCTCCTGGCCGCCCTGCTCTTCATGACCGGGGTCTGGCTGCTCAGCCTCAAGAAACACAATGCCAGCATCGTCGACAGCTTCTGGGGGCTGGGCTTTGTCTTCGTGGCCTGGCTCACGGCCAGTTCTGGGGCCGGTTTCGTGGGGCGCCAAACCCTCATTCTGGCCCTGGTCAGCCTCTGGGGCCTGCGTTTAAGTCTGCATATCACCTGGCGCAACTGGGGCCAAGGCGAGGACCGGCGCTATCAGGTCTGGCGGCAGAAGTACGGTCAGTCCTTCTGGTGGCAGAGCCTCTGGCGGGTCTTTTGGCTCCAGGGCGTGCTGCTGTGGCTCATTGCCCTGGCTCCCCAGGCCGCTCTGCTCAGCCCGGAGCCGGCCCACTTTACCTGGGCTGACCGTCTGGGCACCCTGATCTGGCTGCTGGGCTTTTCCTTTGAAGCCGTGGCCGACTGGCAACTGGCCCGGTTTAAGGCCGACCCGGCCCATCGGGGCCAGGTCATGGATCGGGGACTGTGGCGTTATTCCCGCCACCCCAATTACTTCGGTGAAACCCTGGTGTGGTGGGGCCTCTTCCTCATCGCCCTCTCTGCTCCCGGGAACTGGTGGACCGTCGTCAGCCCCATAACCATCACCTTTCTCCTCCTGAAAGTCTCGGGCGTGACCCTCTTGGAAAAAGAACTGCCCGAACGCCGCCCCGCCTACCGTGCCTATCAGGAACGCACCAGCGCTTTCTTCCCCTGGTTCCCAAAGCCTCCTGCCGAGGAACGCCGCTGAGGGCAGCCCCGGGTCCTTGGCCGAACCCATACCATGGCCGTTGTGGGGCTGAACCTGACGACGCCGGGGGCGGCCGTGACTTTTGTGCTTTACACCGGCGCCGGGGCAGATTACAATAAAAAGTTATATTTACTTAGGATTGCTGCCATGCCTACGGTGACTGCACAAATAATCCAGGCCCATCTGGTCTCCGGCCGGATGGCGCCGGGCGAAGAGATCGCCCTGAAAATAGATCAGACCCTGACCCAGGATTCCACCGGCACCATGGCCTACCTGGAGTTTGAGGCCATGGGGGTGCCCCGGGTCCGCACCGAGCTCTCGGTCAGTTATGTGGACCACAACCTGTTGCAGACGGACTTCAAGAACGCCGATGATCATCGCTTCCTGCAGTCCTTTGCCGCCTGCTACGGCATTTATTTTTCGCCGCCAGGGAACGGCATCTGCCATCAGGTGCATCTGGAGGCCTTCGGGATTCCCGGCAAGACGCTCCTGGGCTCCGACAGCCACACGCCCACGGCCGGCGGGTTGGGGATGTTGGCCATCGGCGCCGGCGGCCTGGATGTGGCCCTGGCCATGGCCGGGCAGCCCTTTTATCTCATTATGCCCGAAATCGTCGGCGTGCGCCTCACCGGCAAGCTGCCGCCCTGGGTGTCGGCCAAGGATGTTATCCTGGAATTGCTCCGCCGTCTGACGGTGAAAGGCGGGGTGGGCAAGATCCTGGAGTATTTCGGCCCGGGGGTGCAGAACCTCACGGTGCCGGACCGGGCCACCATCGCCAATATGGGGGCCGAGTTGGGCGCCACCACGTCGGTTTTCCCCGCCGATGCCATAACCAAACGGTTTCTGGCCAGCCAGGGGCGGGTAGCGGCCTTCCATCCTTTCCCCGCGGCTCGGGCCATTGATTTTCAAACCGTCATCGACTTGGACCTCAGTTCTCTGGTGCCAAAAATCGCCTGCCCCTCCTCACCGGATAACGTCAAGGACGTCAGCGAGGTGGAGGGGCTGCCGGTGCAGCAGGTAGCCATTGGCTCCTGCAGCAACTCGTCGTTCCGGGACCTGATGATAGTCAGCAAGATCGTGGCCGGCAAAAAGATCCACCCCCAGGTCAGTCTGGAGATCAACCCCGGCTCCCGCCAGGTGCTGGAGAATGTGGCCATCGCCGGCGGACTGCTGCCCCTGATCCAGGCCGGGGCCCGCATCCATCAATCGGGCTGCCTGGGCTGCATCGGCATGGGCCAGGCACCGGCCACAGGTACTAACTGCCTGCGCACCTTTCCCCGGAA
>CALGOE010000285.1 GCA_937958145.1 uncultured Desulfobacca sp. | reverse complement strand
CTCCGAAGCCAGCGGCCGCCGCGTCTTCGGCCTGATGGTGACGGATTATCGGCAGCAACTGGTGGGCATGCTGTCCATGTATGATATCTTTCTGCTCATCCGCCCCAAACATATCCATATCTGGGGGGAAATGCGGGATCTGGATCTCGCCGGCATGATCACCCAGGCCTGTCAGCGGGCCGGCCGCATGCTGGTGGGGGATATCATGACCACCGAGCTGATTACCATCCCCCCTGATACCCACATACTCTATATCATTGATATCATGTTAAAAAAACATGTCCGCCGGATTCCGGTGGTGGAAGACGACCGCATCCTGGGCATTGTTTATATTTCCCGGGTCTTTGATCAGCTCCTGGAGACCTTCGTAGCCACCGCCGACTGACAGGGGAGGCCCATGACCGGCCAAGACCATCGCCAGGTATTGAAAGGTTTGCGGGTGCAGGATGCCATGCGGCGGCTGGTGACGCATTTGCCGACCACCGCCCGGTTGTCGGAAGCCTGCCGGACCATGATCAAATACAAGGTCAACGCCGTCCTGGTCACCGAGGCCCAGCAGGTGCCGGTGGGGGTGGTGTCCAAGACCGATCTGATGACGGCCTATTACTCGGGGTTGCCGCTGGGTACCGAGGTGGCCCAGATTATGGTGGGGCCCCCCCGCTACTGTCACCCCCAGGACTCGTTGGATACGGCCCTGGACCGGATGCGGGAGTTTGGCATCCATCGTCTCTATGTGACGACGGGGGAGGGGGAGGCGGTGTGCGGGGTCCTGGCCTTTCCCGATATTGTCGGGATTTTGTATCGCTTCTGCCACCGCTGCGACAAAAGCCTGCTGGCTCGCCGGAAAAAAGAGGAGGCAGCCGTCTGGCCGGACCAGCTCATGGTGCGGGAGGTAATGACGCCCCAGGTCCATGTCCTGTCCGCCGACACCAGCCTCTGGGAGGTCATGGGCAGCCTGGCGGCTTATAAATTCGGTGCCATGCCCCTGGTGGCGGCCGACGGGCGGCCGGTGGGCGTGGTCTCGAAAACGGACTTAATCACTGCCTATCTCCATGCCCTTTCTCCCGACGTCCCGGCCCGGACCATCATGAACTCGCCGATCCTGACCTGCCAACAGGATGAACTCCTCCTGGAGGTCATCCATCGCCTGATCTTCTGGGACCTGCACCGCATTTTTGTCTACAAGGACCGGCCGGAGGCCTTGGTGGGGGTCCTGTCGCTCTCGGATGCGGCCCGCTTCCGTTCCGGCTCCTGCCGGGCCTGCCTGGTGAGCCGTATCAGCCCCTAAAGCCGCGTCCCCCTGATCACTTGTGATAGCGGTGCCAGAGCTCCAGGCCGCCACTTTGCAGGTAATAAAAGCCGAAAACCACAAAGATCAGGGCGGCGCCGATCTTGATGGCCCGCTCCGGCAATTGTTTCCCCAACATACGCCCCACCCCGATGGCCAGGGCATCAGACAGGACCATCCCCAGGGTGGATCCCACCCAGACGGGCAGCATCTCCTGGCTGGCGGCCAGGGTGACGGTGCTGAGCATGGTTTTGTCGCCCAATTCGGCTAAAAAGAAGGTGACAAAGACGATAAGAAAGGGAGAACGCAGGCCGCGGCTGGAGTAGTCGGCTTCGTCCTCCAGGGTATCGCCCCGCCAGGTCCACCAGCCGAAGCCGACAAAGGCCAGGCCTGAAAGAAGGTAAATCCAGGCCTGGGGCAAAAATCGGCTGGTAGCCCCCCCCAGGGCCACGGACAGGGCATGGACCGCCAGGGTGGCGACGAAAATAGCTAACAGGACAACCCCGGCCCGATACCGGGTGGCCAACAACAACGCCACCAACTGGGTCTTGTCCCCGAGCTCCGCCAGAAAGACGATGAATAATGACAACCAGAAAGCTTCCACGCCGGTTACCCCCAAAAAAAAAGACCTTTGCACCCGATGGTGCAAAAGTCTCGCTGAGCATGAAGATGCCGGCAACGCCAGACCCGGAGGCCAGTATGTTGACGCTGCCCGGAGCAGCTACTCCCCTTTGCTGAAGGTATGTTATCTCATTGTGGCCAGAAAGGCAAGTCCCTGGGGAAATTTTTTGCTGCCGGGGACACAATTGACATAAGGTAAGCCCTGTCAGACAGCGGGCCTCCGAGTACCTATCCGGTGGTTTGGCTGATAGAGCTGTACCAAATCCCGCCCTGACGGCTTTAGTCCCTTAACCAACAGCACTCGGGGCTTTACCCCTCCCCTTTGCCGGAAAGGCCAGCCACCTCTGCTTTTGCTGGTGCTTGACCGCCACGCAAGATATGTCCTCCCTCCCTTGTCATACCGTCCGGCCCTTCAGGCTGTCGCCCTCCTAAAAGGAAATGGACTTCACGATCCTTCGCCCGCTCGTCCGGTCGGATCAGCCTCCTTCCCGGTTGCTGTGGGTCAGTTCATGGCTTTGCGACGCGCTTCCTTCCGACCTCACCTCTCGCTGACGCCCTGGCTCGTGGTTCACCTTTCGCCTCCACCAGATTGGAGAGGGGCCTTATACCTCCAAGCTGCTATGCATGCTCAACGCACGAAAAGGGCGGGGGAAACCCCCGCCCAGTTAATTTTTACCGGTTCAGTTCAGACCGCCATTACTCCGCCGCGGCGGCGGCATCCATCTGGCGCCGCATTTCCATATCGAAGAGCACCCGTTCCCGGGCCTTGTCGATGCCCAGGGCGGCACGCTTCTTGTCGATATGGGCGATCATCTTCTTGGCCATTTCCATGGGGTCTTCCACGAAATCCCACTTGCCGCCGTACACCTCTTCAATACCGCTGAAGAGATACTCGGTGAGCAGGTCGGCGCCGGTG
>CALGOE010000284.1 GCA_937958145.1 uncultured Desulfobacca sp. | reverse complement strand
CCAAAATCGGCCTGTTTTTTGGGCTCATCGGCCTCCTGACCGCCGGTGCCGTGGTGGCCGGCGCCACTGCGGCCAATCTGGCGGATTATCGGTGGCAGAAACGACTGCTCTTGATCTTTGCTCCCCATGCGGCGGTTCCTGCCCTGAAGACCATGCAGGCCGAATTGGACCGGGCCGCCGTCGGCGTGGCAGAAAGGGATCTGGTGGTCTTTATCATCCTGGCTGAAGGCCAGAGTTGGCGGAACGGCGAGGGAGTGCCGGCAGCAGAAGCCCAGGCGCTGCGGCGACGCTTCGGCATTGCCCCAGAGGCCGCCGCGGTGGTGTTGGTGGGGAAAGACGGCGGCGTGAAATTGCAGCGACCGGCACCGGTCCCCTTGACCGACATTTTTGCCCTGATTGACAGCATGCCCATGCGCCAGAGAGAGATGCGGGGCCAGTAAGCCTATTGAATGTTTAGAATCTTCGCCATGGACTGAAGGGTACAAGGATTATGACTGCAGCCAAAAATGTCTTCGGGGAGCCGCTGCGGGTCTGCGGCACCGCTCCCATGACCGGCTTTTATCGCACCGGCACCTGTGAGACCGGGCCCTCGGATGTGGGGACGCATGTTATCTGCGCCCAGGTGACCGAAGAATTTCTGCTTTTTACCAAATCCCGGGGCAATGACCTGATGACGCCGGCCCCGGAGTCCGGCTTTCCGGGGCTGCAGCCGGGTGATACCTGGTGCCTCTGCGCCAACCGTTGGCGGGAGGCCCTCGAGGCCGGGGTGGCCCCGCCCGTCATCCTGGCGGCGACCCATGAGGCGGCCTTGCGCTATGTGAGCCTGGCTGATCTGAAAAAACACGCTTTAGACCTTAAGTAAAGGCTTGGGGCCTGACAGACCGGATTGCATAGATCTGATCCCATCATTTTAATATCGCCGTTAATCTCAATCTGTCAGGCGACGGGAAAGATTTTGTTGCCGGTCTTGGGCCGGCAAGCAATCTATCCCTCTGAGCATTGACCCTTAACCTTTGACCCCTGATATAACTTTTATGGATCGACCCAATTTCCCGCAATGGACGATTTTGGCCTTTGTGGAACAGTTGGCCGAAGGCAACCCGCTGCCGGGCGGTGGCTGCGCGGTCTCGGTGGCCGGGGCTTTGGCTGCGGCCCTGGGCTCCCTCTCTGGTCAGATCAGCCTGCGGAAGGCCGTTGAACCGGGCCGGCAGGCAGCGTTGGCAGCCATCCAACCCCAGATTGAACGGGCCCGCCAGACCTTCCTGGACCTGATCGATGCCGACGCCCTGGCTTACCACGAGGTGGTTCTGGCCCGCCGTCTGCCCCGGCGGACGGCGGCGGAGCAGGAACAGCGGGCTGAGGCCATTGCCCAGGCCTTTGGCCGGGCCTGTGGGCCGCCGCTGGAGATGGCCCGGTTGGGCCTGGAGGTCTTGTCCTGGGCCACCCTCCTGGCCGAGAAAGGCAGTCCGGTGATCCTGGCCGACGTCGGTGTCATGGGCTTCCTTGCCCTTGCGGTCATTCACGGCGGTTTGGTCAATGTTTTTGCCAACCTCACTATGATGGCCGGTGCGCCCCCGGCAGCCGAGGTGCACCGGGAAGCCGCAGCCCTGAAAACAGCGGCGGAACAACACGGCCGGGACTTTGCCGCTTTATTATACAGTCGGTTGGCGGCCCCATCATCCTAAAAGGTTGTTTCCATAGTTCTTTCTGGAGAGGTGGCCATGGGGGCGATTCCCCCGCAGCGACCTGTTAGAGGCGGGCGTATTGTTGCATGCCCAACTCATAGAGATCGTTGCCCCGGCAATCGTTGATGACGATGGTGGGGAGATTTTCCACGACCAGACGGCGGATGGCTTCTGGCCCCAGATCCTCGTAGGCCACGATCTCCGCCTCTTTGATGGCCTGAGAGATGAGGGCCCCGGCCCCGCCGATGGCCCCCAGATAGACGGCTTTATGGGTGCGCATGGCGGCGATGACCTCGGGAGCGCGTTTGCCCTTGCCGATCATGGCTTTCAAACCCAAGGCCAGGAGTTGCGGGGCGTATGGGTCCATGCGATAACTGGTGGTGGGACCGGCGGCGCCGATGACCCGGCCGGGCCGGGCCGGGCTGGGGCCCACATAGAACATGATCTGCCCCCGCAGGTCCACGGGCAAGGGCTGGCCGGCGGCCAACAGGTCGATAAGCCGTTTATGGGCGGCATCCCGAGCAGTATAAATGACACCGTTGACGAAGACAGTGTCCCCCACTTCCAGCGCCTCCACATCCTGATCGGTGAGGGGCGTAACCAAGGTAATGGTGCGCGGCATAGCAATCGGCTCCTAGAGAATGACTTCTTTGTGACGGCTGGCGTGGCACTGGATGTTGACGGCCACCGGCAGGCTGGCAATGTGGCAGGGCATCATGTTGATATGCACGGCCAGGGCAGTGAGGCGTCCGCCCAGACCCGCCGGACCGATGCCGGTGTTGTTGACCAGGGTCAGGAACTCGGCTTCCAGGGCCGCCAGTTCGGGATCCGGGTTTGTGCTGCCCACCTCCCGCAGCAGGGCTTTTTTGGCCAAGAGGGCGGCCTGCTCAAAGGTGCCGCCGATACCCACCCCGACAATAATGGGGGGACAGGGGTTGGCTCCCGCCTCCCGCACCGTTTCCACGACCTTTTCCTTGATGCCGGCCAAGCCGGCGGCCGGCCGCAGCATGTGAACCCGGCTCATATTTTCGCTGCCGCCGCCTTTGGGGACCACCGTGAGCTTCACGCGGTCGCCGGGAACAATGGTGGTATAGATCACCGCCGGGGTGTTGTCGCCGGTGTTCTGTCTGGTCAGGGGATGACAGAGGGATTTGCGCAGATACCCTTCCTCATAGCCCTGACGCACCCCTTCCTGGATGGCCTCGTTGAGATCGCCGCCCACCAGATGCACGTCCTGACCCAAGTCCACAAAGACTACGGCCAGGCCGCAGTCCTGGCAGATGGGGATGCGACTCTCCCGGGCAATGCGGGCGTTTTCCAACAGGAGGCGGAACACCTCCCGGCCGGTGGGCGATTCTTCCGTGGCCTGGCCCTGGGCCAGGGCGTGGAGCATGTCTTCGCCCAATTCATAATTGGCGGCAATGGCCGCCTCTTTGACGGCCGTCGTGATGTCTTTGACGTTGATCTCTCTCATGTCCTTTGTCCGTTTCCGTCGCCAAAAACCCCGGCAGCTTTCCCGGTTGTCAGGGAAAGCTCGGGGCCGTGTGCAGTAACTGTTTTTTCCTCATCGCGCCGCGTTGCCGGGGGCTGGCGGCAACCTACTCCCCCACATCCCGCTGGTAAGAGGGCCTGCGGGATGGCGGCGCGGGCCGCTGTGGGACTTCTTCTTCCACTATCTCGTATTCTTCCTCCTCATCGTCTGAGGCTTCATAATCCACCTGACGTTTGCCGGAGGAGGCAAAGACCGTGCCGGGCAGGTCCGGGAATTCTTCCACCGGCTGATTTTTCAGTGCTTCCCGCATAAAGGCAATGAAAATAGGGGCGGCGGCCTGGCCGCCGGTCTCCCGGCTGCCTAAACTGCGCTCATCGTCCATGCCGATCCAGACGCCGGCGGTGACCGAGGGGGTAAAACCGATAAACCAGGCATCCCGGTGGTTGTTGGTGGTGCCGGTCTTGCCTCCCATGGGCCGCTTCAGGACCTGGACCCGGGTCGCCGTGCCCCGCTGCACCACGCCCACCAGGAGCTGGGTCATGATCTTGCCGGTGCGCGGGCTCATGACCTGATGCCACCTGGGCTGCACCTCTTCCAGAATCCGGCCGTCCCGGTCTTCCAGGCGCTCAATGACGATGGTCTCGGCCAAGCGCCCGTCGTTGGGAAAGGTGGAAAAGGCCCGGGTGAGCTCCAGGAGGGTGACCTCGGAAGAACCCAGCGCCGAGGAATAGTTCGGGTAAATCGGCGTGGTCAGACCCATGGCCTTGGCCATCTGGATGACCGGCGGCAGCCCGATACTGATCAATAAGCGCACCGCCGGCAGATTGCGGGACATGGCCAGGGCCGTGGCCACGTTCATGGGCCCGTAAAAGGAATTGTCATAATTTTTTGGCGTCCACGGTTCGCCGGCCCGACCGCCCGGCAGGGAGATGGGTTCGTCATAGACCGTGGACTGGGGCCCGTAGCCCTTTTCCACCGCGGCGGCGTAAATGATGGGTTTAAAGGCCGAGCCGGGCTGGCGCTTGGCCTGCACAGCCCGGTTGAAGACGCTGTCCCGATAGTTTTTGCCGCCCATGATGACCCGCACTTTGCCGGTGCGGTTTTCCAGAAATACCAGGGCGCCCTGGGCCATGGGATCGGGCTCGATACTGACCTGCCATTGGTAGCGCCCGCTGATCCGCTCCACAAGTCGCACCTGGACCACGTCGCCGAGCCGCAGGCGGGAAATGATGGGCCGCATGGCGGCCGCGGCGTCTTTATCCGCCGGCTTGGTCAAGACGCCATAATCATTGGCAAATCTGACAATAAGGGGATTTTTGTCTTTTTCGGGTTGGACCACCACCGCGGTCTGGATCTGTCCCCGCAGGGGGGGATGTTTCTGCTGATAGGCCAGTTGCTGCCGACAGAACGGTTCAATGTCTTTGGCCTTGAGTTGTTTCAGCGGTCCCCGGAAGCCGTGACGGCTGTAAAGCTCCCGCAGCCCATAGTGGATGGCCTGTTTGGCCACTTTATGCAATTCCACATCCGCCGCGGTGTAGACGCGAAACCCGGCATTGTAGAGGGGATCCCGGCCGAACCGATCCTCCAGAATCTGCTTGACGTAGTCCACATAATAGCCCACATCATCAAAGCGCTCGGGGCGGGCCGGTTTAAAGGTGAGGGGCTCGTTCAAAGCCGCCTGGGCCTGCTCGGCATTGATAAACCCGGCCTCGACCATGCGATTGAGCACATACGCCTGACGCTCCTTGGCCCGCATGGGGTTGCTGGTGGGGGCATAACGGCTGGGGGCCTTGGGCAGGCCGGCCAACATGGCCGCCTCGGCCAGATTCAGGTCTTCCACATGTTTGCCGAAATACTCCAAAGCGGCGGCTTCCACCCCATAGGCGCCGTTGCCCAAATAAATGTGGTTGAGATAAAGGAGCAGGACCTCTTCTTTGGTGAGGAAATTATCGATGCGGTACGCTAAGATGGCTTCCCGCACCTTGCGACTGAAACTCTTCTCCGAGGTCAGCAGGATGCTTTTCACCACCTGCTGGGTGATGGTACTGCCGCCCTGGACGATCTCCCCGGCCTTCAGATTTTCGATGAAGGCCCGGGCAATGCCCATCAAATCCACGCCGGGATGTTCAAAGAACCGGGCGTCTTCCGCGGCCAGGAAGGCCAGGATGAGATGTTGGGGCAGGCGGCTGTACGGGACGATAATGCGTCGCTCCGTGAAAAATTCCCCGATCAGTTGTCCATCCCGGGCATAGATGCGGGTGATCAGCGGCGGCCGGAAATCCTTGATCATGGTGTAATCCGGCAGATCCCGCGCAAAGGTATAATAAATAAAATATCCCGCTCCGGCCGCGCCCAGTAGACCCACCACCATCAGCAGGAGCAGGATGCGGCTCAGGATGCGGCCCCACGACGGTCGCCGGGGCACCTGCGCCCTGTTGCCCCGGGGCACAGCGGTTTTTTTTGCGGTCGGCATAGAATTCTCGCAGGTCGGCTACAATGAAGATGCTGCCGCCTCCCGCCAGGCCGGCAGGAGGCCTCCCCTTTTGTACGAAATTATAATAATTTCCAGAGATTTTGCAAGTATTCCCGGAAAAAAGGGGACCGGCGGCGTCCGGACTTTTGATCGGCTCAATCGGCTTTACTCCGGGTCTGCTGACACGTCGGTCTCGGCAGCAAGGAGCTCTCCCACCAGATCATAAGTATGGGTTTTGGTGATTTTTACCGGCCGGATGGCCCCGATCTGGGCCTGTCCGGCCGTGATCAGGACCCGGCCGTCCACCTCCGGGGCCTGGCCGGCCAACCGACCCTGGAGGAGCAGATCGGTTTCATCGCACCATCCCTCCACCAGCACGTCCACGACCTTGCCCTTGAGTTGCCGCAGTTTCTGCCGGGCAATTTTGGCCTGCAGGGTCCGCAGCTGCCGGGCCCGCCGATTGGCTTCGGCAGCCGGCACCTGCTCCGAAAAACGGGCCGCCGGGGTGCCCTCCTCGGGCTGGAAGGCGAAAATCCCCACATGGTCCAGGGCCAGTTCTGTCAATACCTGGACCAATTCGGCCACCTCAGCCGGGGTTTCCCCCGGAAAGCCGACAATGATGGAGGTGCGCAGCACTGCGGCCGGCAGGGTCTGGCGGATCTGGGCCACCAGGGAGCGGATATGCGCCTGGGTATAGTTGCGTCCCATGCGGCGCAGCAGGCGGTCGTTGACGTGCTGCAGCGGCAGGTCAAAATACGGACAGATCTTGGCCGCCCCCGCCATGACCGCCAGCAGTTCCGGACTGACCCCGGTGGGATGGCCGTAGAGGACCCGGATCCATTGGACTTCCTTAA
>CALGOE010000283.1 GCA_937958145.1 uncultured Desulfobacca sp. | reverse complement strand
GGCGCCGGATCGGCCGGTGCCGCTTGTTAAGACTAGCAGAAGGGCAAGGAAACATTATCCCGCAGGAGAGGCTGCCATGGACTGCCAAGGCGTGCAGGACCTTTTTTCCGCCTATCTGGACGGCGAGCTGCCGGCGGACCGGCAAACCGCGGTGGCCCGGCATCTGGCCGGCTGCGCAGTCTGCCGGCGGGAGTTCCAGGTTTGGCAGCAGGTTTGGGAGGCCCTTGGGGGCGATCCGGTAACGGCCCCGGCGGACCTGACCGAGAAGGTCCTGGCCCGTCTACCCGGCCGGCCGCGATCGTGGTGGCAGAATCTGGCCCTGGCCGCATCGCTGCTGGTAGGCATCTTTCTCGGCGGTCATCTCGGTCAGGAGGTCTATCAGACCACCCTGGCAATCCAGACCGAGGCAGGGGAAACCGGGTGGGAGGGGTTGGCAGCCGATTCGCCCCATTCCCTGGCGGCCATTCTGGCCAACTATGATCTGGACAACGGCAACGGCTCATGAAGCGCAACTGGCTCCTTTACCTGGTGATTTTCTCCCTGGCCTTAAATTTCGGCACCATCGGGGCTCTGGTGTATGGCCGTTGGCAGCACCCGCCCGTATTACCACCGGACCGGGGTGGGATGGGGTTTCTGCAACTTCTGCATTCCCTGGAGTTGGATGCCCGGCAAAAGGAGCACCTCAGACAGAGTTATCCGGGCCACCGGCAACAGCTGGAGGCCCTGCGGCAGCAGATTGCCCTGGAGCGCCAGCGGCTTTTGATATTGTTGCAGCAGGCACAGCCCCCGGAAGCGGAGATCGCCGCCCAGATCACGGTGATCAACAATTTGCAAAACGCCCTGGAGCAGGAGATGGCCCGATTTCTCATCGGAGTGAAACAGACCCTGCGGCCGGAGCAGCAGGAGGTTCTCCTGAGGCATGTGCAGCGGCGTCTGTGTGATCCTCGTTTTTGCCCGCCACCAGGAGAGCAGTATCGCGGTCGGGGTCAGGGCGGTCCACATGGCCCGGGGCCGCTGCGTTAAAGACTTCCCTTCGGGCAGGCGGTATACTTGCGCCTCCCCGGGGAACCCCGGGCGGTCCAGCCGGCCGCCGGGACGCCTGAGAAAACTAAAGGAGAAGAATCCATGAAAAAAACTGGTTGGTTATTCGGTCTTATTGCTCTCACCGCCGCCCTGAGCCTGGGCAGCGCTGACCTGGCCGCGGCCCAGAATTACGGCGGCGGCCGCGGCCAGGGGGCAGGCCGCAAAATCTGGCAGCAATCGGGCCAGTCCCAGACCGGGGCACCCATGTACCGGCAGGGACAGGGGCAAGGGCAGGGTCAACGCCAGCGCCTGCACCGGCGGGATGGCAGTTGCCTGAACACCGCGGTCCCGACCGCCCCGGCGCCCGCCGCGCCTGCAACCGGCAATTAAACCTGCATCCCGGTGGCCGGCCTTGGTGTGGGCTGCCGGCCACCGGTTATCCCTTCAGTTTATCTTTGGAGCAACCCCATGAAAACGTCGACAAAATTCTGGATCCTCCTGGCCCTCTTAGCGACCGTTCCGGCTATGGTGGCCGGCGCTGAGGCCCAGTTGAAAAAAATGTTTGACCCGCAACAGGTTGTCACTCTCCACGGGCAGATCGACCGTCTGGAAACCATTACCCGGCAAGGCCGTCAGGCGGTCAATAACCGTCAGACCCAGATTGCTCATGTGAAGACTGACCAAGGCCTGGTGGTCGTCCATCTGGGCCCGGCGGAATTCCTGGCGCAACAGCATTTCCGGCCTAAAGTGGGCGATGTCCTGGCTGTGACCGGCGGCAAGGTGACCACCCGGCAGGGGGATGTGATCCTGGCGACAACCATACAAGCCGGAGCTGCCACGTATCGCCTCCGGGACCAGAACGGCATCCCCGTCTGGACCGGCCAGACGCCGGGCTGCTTTGGCAACCAGCCGGGGCGTCGTCCAGTCCGTTCTTAAGGTCGAATTGCCGAGTGGCCGCCGCAGTGGCCTTGATTCAACTGATATGATCCACGAGGAGGCATCCATGTCACGTCTTGTAACCCTGGTTGCTGTGGTGGCGCTGGTGTTCCTGGCTGCCGCCGTTGGGGCCCAATCGGTCCAGATCTACGATCCCAAAACCGTGGTGACGGTGCAGGGTCAGGTGGAGAG
This sequence comes from uncultured Desulfobacca sp., assembly GCA_937958145.1. Taxonomy (GTDB): domain Bacteria; phylum Desulfobacterota; class Desulfobaccia; order Desulfobaccales; family Desulfobaccaceae; genus Desulfobacca. Next base: position 12,198 of record CALGOE010000283.1, on the reverse strand, counting down.
TTTGGAGAGTGCTGCCACCCAGGGACGCTGGGGGCCGGGGCAGACGCTGCGTCTGAAAACCGCCACGGAGACGGTGCTTGTCCATCTGGGGCCGGCTGAGGCTTTGGCTCAATACAATTTTGCTCCCAAGCCGGGAGATGCCCTCACCGTTACCGGCTCCAAACTCACTACTGGCCAGGGGACAGTGATTGTGGCCGCCGAGGTCAAAGCCGGCGACCGGACCATTACCTTGCGGGACAGCCTGGGCCGCCCGACCTGGCAGGGGCCGGGCACGCGAGGGAAGCAGCGTTTTTATTCTCCTCCGGGTCAAGGGCCGGCTCCGGGCCGCTGAGATGACCACAGGGAAATCTGCTGCCCATAAAAAATCCTCTTGCCAAAGGCACGTGGTACTGTTACATCTAATTTAACTCGGGCGGTTAACTCAGGGGTAGAGTGCCATCCTCACACGGTGGAAGTCGAAGGTTCAAATCCTTCACCGCCTACCATGAACATTAAGGGGTTACGGTTTATGGCCGTAACCCTTTACTGTTTTCCGGGGCCAAGACGCGGCCAGGACGAGCGCCGATCGGGCGGACATTTTTCCTCTACTGTTGCCCTTTTAATCCTAATACTTCGTAGAGCCGATATTCGCCGCTTTTGCCGGGGATTTGCCCTCTGACCTCTTTGCCCACCAGCAGGTCGCCCCGGAGCAGTTCGTACATTTCCTGGGAGATGAGGAAGCGGGTGCCGGCGGCTTTGTTGGCCGTTTCGATGCGGCTGGCCAGATTGACGGCATCGCCCACGACCGTGCCCCGTTTGTTGCCGGGGTGGCCCAGCTTGCCGGCCACCACCCGGCCGAAATGGAGGCCGATGCGGATGTCAAAACTGCGGCCATAGAGTTCTTCCAGATAAGGGGCCATCCGGGCCACGGCGGCCTGCATGTCCAATCCGGCGGCCACTGCCCGGCGGGCTCCTTCCCGGGCGTCGTCGGCTTCAAAGAGGGCCATAAAGCCGTCGCCCATATAGTTGTCGATGCGGCCGCCGTGGCGTTTGACGATATCCCCCATTTGGGCCAGGAAGAGGTTGAGGGAATAGAGGACATCGTAGGGCAGGAGATTTTCGGCAAAACTGGTGAAACTCTGGATATCGGCGAAGAGGATGAAGATGTCCTTTTCTTCGCCCAGGGCCGTGAGGACTTCCACCCCTTCAATGAAGATGGAGAAGAAATCCACATCCTCAACGTCCTCCACCAGGCGCCGGACCTTGACCGGGCCGGTGATGGTGGTCTGGCAGGCCAGGCGGACGTGGGGGGGCAGATTCAGCATCTCCTGAATGGCCTGTTCATCTTTGGTGGGCGGGGAGCAGTTTTCCAGACCGGCCAGGACAATGACCCGGCAGGTGGAGCAGCGGCCGATACCGCCGCAGACATTGATATGCGGGATGCCGGCCCGCAAGGCTCCCTGCAGGAGGGTCTCGCCGGGGGCGAGTTCAAGGGTGATCTTATCGGGCAGATACGAGACGGTGGCCACAGGTTCCCCCAGTGTGCTGATGAATTCAATGTGTTGGCAAGACTATCTCTCCGGCGCCGGCGAAGTTAGACCGTTGACCGGGATAATCCCTGGTCTCGTAGTATAACCAAGAATCGGCCGGGCTGCCACAGCCGATCATGATCAGGAGGGCCGGGCCGGGGAGCAGGAAAAAGTCTCTGCCGCCCCCGCAACCCGGCGGCTTGCGTCAAGAGGCTTTCTCAGCGTGGTTTCCTGGCCTCCACCAGGCAGTCCATGCGCTCGCCGGTGCGCACCAACTTGACGTCGGTGAAACCGGCGGCGGTGAGAGTCTGGGCCACTTCCGGGAAGGTATAGGTATCGCCGCCTGGGGTATTGACCAGCATATTCAGGGCGAACATGGCCCCGGCCGGCGGTTGGGTGCGGGTCTCATCCATGATGTGGTCCCGGATGAGGACGACGCCGCCGGGGACCAGGGCCCGGTTAATCTTTTCATACAAGGCCACGTTCTGGGCCGGACTGTTCTGGTGGATGATGGCCGAGAGCAGGGCCAGGTCGCAGCCGCCCGGCAGTTCATCGGTGTAAAAATCCCCGGCTACCAGCTCCACCCGGTCCAGGAAGCCTTCCTGGGCCAGGCGTTCTTTGGCCAGGGTCAGGACGGGGGCAAAGTCAAAGAGCACGGCCCGCATCTGCGGCTGGCGGCGCAGAAAGGCCATGGTATAGGTTCCGGAGGCGCCGCCGATGTCCAGGAGTTTCTTGAACGCCCCGGCGTCATAAGCGGCGGCGATCTCCTCGGCCAGTTCCCGGCCGATGACGTGCATGGCGCCGATAAAGGCCTCCTGGACCTCGCCGCCCCAGTCGCCGATTTTGTGCAGATCGTCATTTTGCCCCTGGCGGATGACGTCGGTGAGATTGCTCCAGTTGCGCCAGATATGGTTCAGGTGCAGGATCATGGGGCGGATGGTGGCGGGATGGTTTGACGCCAGGGTCTGGCTGGCTTCGGTCAGGTGATAGCGTGAGCCTTCCTTGGTGAGCAGTCCCAGGGCAGTCAGACAGTCCAGCAGGCGGGTGGTGGCCCGCTCGTCCCAGCCGCCGTCCCGGGCCAGCTCGGCTGCGGTGTAATGAAAACCGGCCAGCTTGGTAAAAATATCCAACTCGGCGGCAGTAAAGAGCACGCGGCTCTTCATGAAACACCAGGCGTCTTCCAGGATACTTTTGGGGGTCAGCATGGCTCTTCCTTTCTCCCGATGATCATCTTTTTCCGGCCCGAGTAGTGGCCACGTTCTTTTGGAAGTGTTGAAAATTAAAGATATCATCCGGGAGGCTGGGGGCCAACCTTTTTCCCGGGGCGGGGTTTCTGACCTGCCGGGGCCGGGGGCGGCGGCCAGGGGGGCGGGGGGGCGCGGTCCCCAGGATATGCCGAAAATGGTTGACCAGAGAGGGCTGACCTACTAAAATACAGGGTAATACGTCCCAGTTCCAGAATCGCCTCCGCCACCGGGGGCAGGTCGTTGGCCGCCCCTATCAAGATATTGTCAGCCTCAAGTTGTGGCATCACGATTGCATCTGGCCGCGTGCAGCATGCCTGCGAGGAATAGAGTATGTTTCAGGACCTCATCCGGCATACCCGCCTGGAGGAAATTGTCGGCGATACCATTCGCGTCAAGGCCGAGGGTGTGGCCTTTGGCGACATTGCTGTGGTTGAGAATGTGGACGGCGAGTTTTCCATCGCCAAGGTGGTGGAATTGTCCGGCAATCTGGTGAGTCTGCAGGTCTTTGCGGGGGGGAAGGGCTTGTCCACGGATGCCAGTGTCCGCTTTTTGGGGCACCCCCAGGAGGTCGTTTACTCGGACAACATCCTCGGGCGCATCTTTCGGGGATCCGGCGAGCCCATCGACGGCGGTCCGGACCTGAGCGCCGAACCCCGGATTCGCACCGGCGGCCCCACGGTCAATCCCATGATGCGCATCCTGCCGACGAAGATGATCCAGACCAATGTACCCATGATCGACGTCTTTAATTCGTTGGTGGAGAGCCAAAAGATCCCGATTTTTTCCATAGCCGGCGAGCCGTATAACGAACTCCTGGCTCGGATCGGCTTTCAGGCCGATGCCGATATCATCGTTTTCGGGGGTTTGGGGCTTATCTTTGACGATTTTCACTTTTTCCGGACGGCCTTTGAGGAGCATGGCATTTTTCACCGGACCGTCATGTTTGTCAACCAGGCCATTGATCCCATTGTGGAGCGGATTCTGATCCCGGATATGGCCCTGGCGGTGGCGGAGCGCTTTGCCGTGGCCGAAAATAAACGGGTTCTGGTGCTTCTGACCGACATGACGGCCTATGCCGACGCCCTGAAGGAGATCAGCATTGCCCTGGAGCGGGTGCCGGCCACCCGGGGCTATACCGGCGACCTCTATACGCAGTTGGCCAAACGTTATGAAAAGGCCTGCGATTTTAAGAATGCCGGTTCCGTGACCATTCTGTCGGTCACCACCATGCCCGGGGGCGACGTGACCCATCCGGTGCCGGACAACACCGGCTACATTACCGAGGGCCAGTTCTATCTTCATGACGGGGTCATTGATCCGTTCGGCTCCCTCTCCCGCCTGAAGCAGCGGGTGGTGGGCATCGCCACCCGGGAGGATCATGGCCAGGTCATGAACACCATGATCCGTTTTTATGCCAATGCCCTGGAGGCCCAGAAAAAGCAGGCGATGGCCTTTGAGCTGTCCCCTTTTGACGAGAAGCTCCTGAAGTTCGGGAGATTATTCCGGGAGCGTTTCATGTCTATCCGGGCCGCCATGCCGGTCATTGAGGCCTTGGACCTCTGCTGGCAGACGCTGGCAGAGTGTTTTGACCCCCAGGAATTGCTCATGAAGGAATCCCTGATCAAAAAGTATTTCCCGCAAGCAGCGCCTCGGGAGGAGCAGCAGGCTGATGGCTAAGTTCGCCCTCAATAAAAGCTCCCTGCAGAGAGAACGGGAGAGGCTGAAACTGCTGGAGCGCCTCTTGCCGTCTCTGGATCTGAAGCGGCGCCAGCTCCTTTTGGAGCTGAATCGGGCCCTGGACCTTCTGCAGCAAGGCCGGGAGGCACTGGCGGCCCTGCAAAGTGATATCGGCCGGCAACTGCCCATGTTGGCCGAAGAGGACATTGATGTGGCCGGTCTGGTCCGCCTGGAGGATGTGGTCATGGGCCAGGAAAACGTCGTCGGGGTCAGATTGCCGGTGCTGCAGGATATCAGCTTTAGCATCGCCCCCTATTCCTTTCTGGCCAAACCGGCATGGGTGGACGTATTGGTCCAGCGCCTGCAGGAGGCGGTGGCGTTCCGGGTCAGGCTGGCGGTGGCCCAGAAAAGGGTCGAGATCTTGCAGCAGGCGGTCCGGCGCATGACCCAACGGGTGAATCTTTTTGAAAAAATCCTTATTCCCCAGGCGAAGCAGAATATTAAAAAGATCCAGATTTATCTGGGTGATGCGGAACGGGCGGCCGTGGTGCGGGCCAAGCTGGCCAAGATGAAGCGCCAGGCCGGTGCCGCTGCCGGTGAGGGCAGCAGGCGATGATCGTGCCGTTGGTGAAGCTCACCCTGTGCGGCCTTTTGCGGGAAAAAGCCAAGATCCTGGCCGATCTGCAGACCATGGGGTGTTTGCACCTCATCCCCCTGGCGGAGCTGCCGGACACCTTGCGGGGGGCCGGGCCCTCGTCGGAATCCCAGGAAGCCTTGAAGTTTCTCCTGGAAAGCCCGCAAAAGCTGCGGCCTCTGCGGGATGGCGGGCGCTTTGACCCTTTCGGGCTGGAGACCCAGATTTTGGAGCTCAAGGCCCGGATGCAGGAATTGGCGGAGGAACGTGATCTCCTCCTGGTGCGGCTCAGCAATCTCCAGCCCTGGGGCGATTTCTCCTACCCTGACCTCGAAGATCTGGGCGGCCATCGCCTCTGGTTTTATGTTCTGCCCCATCACCAATTGCCGCAGGTGCCGGCACATCTGGTTGCGGTGGTGACCAACCGGGACAACCGCTTTGCCTATGTTGTGGTCATCTCGGTGAAAGAGCCCGAGGGTATGCCCGTTCCCCGGGTCCGGACCGGCAAGCTTTCCCCTGTGGAGCTGAAAAAACGTCTGGAAGAAGTGGAGATGGAGCTGGAGGATCTGCAGCTGGAGCGGACCAGCCTCACCCGTTGGCGTCTGCTTTTGGCCCAAAGTCTCAACCGCCTGGAGGACGAAACCGCCCTGAACCATGCGGCCCTGGCCAGCCTCAGTGACGATCCTCTGTTTGCTCTGCAGGCCTGGGCCCCCCGGGAGAACGCCGCGGCCATCAGGGCCTATGCCCAGGAGAAGGGGCTGGTGTGCCAGGTGATGCCACCCCAGCCGGCAGAGACGCCGCCGACGCTGCTGCGCAATCATCCCCGGTTGGCCGCGGGCCAGGATTTGGTCTCTTTTTACAAGACGCCGGGCTATTGGCAATGGGATCCCTCCGTGGTCGTCCTCTTCTCTTTTGCCCTGTTCTTTGCCATGATCGTGGCGGACGCCGGCTACAGTCTGGTTCTGGCGTTGGGGCTGGCGGTCTTCTGGCGGCGGTGGGGCGGCACTGAGGCGAAGCGGCGCTTTCGGGACTTTGCCGTCATCCTCATCGGCTTCTCTTTGACCTATGGCATCCTGGTGAACAGTTACTTCGGGCTGGCCTTTCCCGCCGGCACCTGGCCCGCCCGCGTGGGGATTCTGGACCTCCATGACTTTAATACGATGATGGGCCTCACCGTGGCCATCGGCGTTTTGCATTTGATGGTGGCCAACGCTTGCGAAGCCTGGACCCGGCGGCGCTCGCTGACGGTGTTGGCGCCGCTGGGATGGATTCTGGTGTTTGGCGGGGCCTCAGCATATTTTGTGGCCGGTCTGGGCTATGGGCCGGGACCACGGCTGGGGGAGGTTGGTCTGGCCCTCATGGCCGCGGGAGGGGTGGGGGTGCTGTTGTTCACCTCGGTGCAGGGTTCCTGGTGGCAGCGTTTGTTGAGCGGTTTGCAGGGCTTGACCCGGGCCATCGGCGCCTTCGGCGACACTTTGAGCTATCTGCGCCTCTTTGCCCTGGGTTTGGCCAGCGCCTCGTTGGCCGTGAACTTTAATATGTTGGCCCAGAATGTCAAGGTCGCCCTCCCCAGCCTGGGACTCTTGTTCGCGTCGCTCATTGCTCTGTGCGGTCATGGCATCAATCTGCTGCTGGCCATTGCCAGCGGTTTTATCCATGGCCTGCGCCTGAATTTTATTGAATTTTTTAACTGGGGGTTAGGCGAGGAAGGCGTCCCCTTCCAAGCTTTTCGGCGAAAGGAGAAAATCTAATGGAACCCATTGTGATCGGCCTGGGTTGGCTGGGCGTTTTTTCCCCTCTGGCCTTGGGTGCCGTGGGCAGTATCATCGGTTGTGCCCGGGCCGGCCAGGCGGCTTGCGGGGCCATCCTGGAGACGGAAGGAGGGTATGGGCGCTACATCGGCGTTTCGGCCATGCCGTCCTCCCAGGTCATCTATGGCATCGTAGTCATGCTCTCCCTGAACCGCCTCTTTTCCGCCGAGACTGCGCCCGGGCTCTGTGCCATCGGTTTTTTAGCGGGCATTGCACTGATGTTCGGCGCCGTTTATCAGGGTTATTGTTGTGCTTCGGCCATTACGGTGGCCAAGACCAAAAGCGAGGCCTTCGGCATATCCCTGGCACCGGCGGCCATCGTCGAGGGGTTTTGTGTCTTTGCCTTTGTTTTTGCCCTGGTGTTGGCCCGTTCCCTCCCCGGCGGCGGAGGCTGAAGCCATGACGCAGAACGGGCAAGAAATTTCGGGAGTGCAAGAACTTATCAACCGCCTGCGGGACGACGGCATCCGGGCCGGACGCCAGGAAGCTGACCGGCTTATCCAGGAGGCGAAAAAGCAGGCGGCCCAGATTTTGGCCCAGGCCAAGGAAGAGGCCGAGGCCATCCTGCATCAGGCCAAGACTCAGGCCCAGACCGAGCGTCAGGCCTTTAAAGACGCTATTCAGAAGGCCTTTCGGGATACCCGTCTGGAACTGGCCGCCCAGGTGCGGAGCGCCTTTACCACGCATGTCCGGCGTTTGGTGTCCATGGAGCTGGAGGATCGGGAATTTCTGCGCAACGTCCTCTTGCTGATCATTTATAATGCCAGCAGTTCCCTGCCCCAGGACCAGCTGCTGGAAATCCTGGTGCCGCAGGCGCTCTTTGCCCCTGGCCCCCGAGGCCCGGAGTTGACCGCGGAAGGCCAGAAGGAGCTGCATCAGATGGTGTTGGGTATTGCGGCGGAGACGCTCCGGGAGGGCATTGTGCTGCAGCCCTCCAGCGACCTCCATAGCGGCCTGAAGATCCGGCTTTCCGGTCAGGACCTGGAGATAGACGTCAGCGACCGGGCCCTGGGCGATCTCCTGCTGAAATACCTGCTGCCCCGGTTCCAGGCTATTGTCCAGGGTGTGGAGTAGAGGCCCCGGCCATGCCCCAGGCGTATGTGACGCTCATCGCCAGTCTGCCGCACCTGCCGCATTTTACCAAGGCGGAGCGCCTGCCCATCACCCGCAAACGCCTCCGGGAACGGCTGCGCATGCTCCATCCCGAGGATTTTGAGCTGGTGCAACGGGCTTCCCAATTCCTGGCCTGGCAGCGCCAGCCGGCGGCCGCAAGCGATGCCGATATGGTGGCGGCGTATCGGAAATTACAGGCTCTGATTGAACACCCCAGTCTGTGGACGCTCTTTGAGTTCCCCATCAACGTCCGGACAGTCATGGCGGCCTTGCGGCGACGGCAGCGGGGTCTGCCCCGACCGCAGCGGGGGGAGCCCTGGGCCGTCGGTCCCTGGGCGGACCGCCTGCCCCGCCATTGGGACCATCCGGATTTTCACCTCACCGCGGTCTTCCCCTGGATCCCTCAGGCCAGGGAATATCTGGCTGCCGGTGCCGCCCTGGATCTGGAGCGCTTTCTCATGGACCTGGTCTGGCAGCACGTGGAACGGGTGGCGCCGGGGTATGAATTCTCTTTGCAGACCGTTTTGGCCTACATCTTTAAGTGGGATATGGTCCAACTCTGGTTGGCCCGGGAGGCGGCGGCGGCCAGCCAGCGGTTTGATGAATTAGTCACAGGAGTATTGCATGACTTTGGTCCAATCTTTGCCTGAGAAGCGTCCAGGGGCGGCAAGACAGGCGCATGTGGTGGGAGTCCGGGAAAGCCTGGTCACGGTCCAGGTGGACCAGGGCGCCATCATGAAAAACGAAGTGGGCTATATCTGTGTCGGGCAGGAACGCCTCAAGGCTGAGGTGTTGCGGGTGTATGGCCGTATTGCCGATATGCAGGTCTTTGAAGACACCGACGGCGTGCGGGTGGGCGATCCGGTGGAGATGTCCGGGGAGATGCTGGCCATTGATCTGGGTCCGGGGCTGTTGGGCCAGGTCTTCGACGGGCTGGGCAATCCCCTGGCCGAATTGGCCCGGGAATACGGCTTTTTCCTGCCCCGGGGGGTGAATCTCTCCGCCCTGAATGCCAAGAAGAAATGGCAGTTCACCCCCGCGGCCGCCATCGGTGACAAGATGGTGGCCGGGCAGACCTTGGGCACGGTGCCCGAAGGCGTTTTCCTGCATAAGATTATGGTGCCGTTCAACGAACCGGGGGAGGTGAAAGTCACCTGGATCCGGGACGGCTCCTTCACGGTGGATGATCCCATCGTCCGCCTCCAGACCGCGGCCGGCGAGGAGAAAACCTTGACCATGCGGCAGCGCTGGCCGGTGAAACGGCCCATTCCCGAGGGGCTGCTGCGGCGGCGTCTGGCCGAACGCCTGTTCCCAACGGAGCCACTGACCACCACGATTCGCAGCATTGACACCTTTTTTCCCATTGCCCGGGGGGGAACCGCCTGTATCCCCGGCCCTTTTGGGGCCGGCAAGACGATCTTGCAGAGCCTCATTGCCCGCTACGCCACCATTGACATCGCCATCATCGTCGCCTGCGGCGAGCGTGCCGGCGAAGTGGTGGAAACCATAACAGAATATCCCGAGACTCGCGATCCCCGCACCGGCGGTTCCCTCATGGACCGGACCATCATCGTCTGCAACACTTCCTCCATGCCGGTGGCGGCCCGGGAGGCATCCATTTACACCGGCATCACCCTGGGGGAGTATTTTCGCCAGATGGGCTACAATGTCCTGATGATCGCCGATTCCACCTCCCGTTGGGCCCAGGCCATGCGGGAGACCAGCGGCCGGATGGAGGAGATTCCCGGCGAAGAGGCCGTCCCGGCCTATCTGGATTCGGCCATCAAGACCATTTACGAGCGGGCGGGGCTGATCCGCTGCCCCGACGGCAGCGTTGGCAGCCTCACCCTGATCGGCACCGTCTCCCCGGCCGGCGGCAATTTCGAAGAACCGGTCACCCAGGCCACGCTGGGGACCGTCAAGACCTTTCTGGGTCTGTCTTCGGACCGGGCCTACCGCCGCTTTTATCCGGCCATTGATCCGCTCCTGTCCTGGTCCCGGTATTTGGATCAGCTCCAGGCCTGGTATAGCGAAAATCTGGGGCCGACCTGGGTGGAGGATGTCAAGGCCATGCGGGAGCTGTTGCATCAGGGCGACCTGATCCACCAGATGATGCAGGTTACCGGCGAAGAGGGCATCACCTTGGAGGATTTTGTCACCTACCAGAAGGCCACCATGGTGGATATGGTCTTCCTGCAACAGGACGCCTTTGACCCGGTGGACATTTCCATGCCCCGGGAACGCCAGGTGGAGAGTTTTACCCTCTTGAAAAAACTCGTCCAGCAGCAGTATGCTTTCGCCGACCGGGATGCGGCCCGGGATTTCTTCATCCGCCTTACCGGCCTCTATAAAAATTACAACTACAGTGCGCCGGGAACACCGGAATACGCCAGATTCAGGAAGGAAATCGAGGAGTTGGCGGCACAGTACGCGGCGGTCTGAGGGGAGCGCTTCCCGTTTGGGAAAAGGGCAAAGCGCTGCCCAGGGCAAGAGCGACGGCACTGTGGGACACTGGGGGAGTTTGGTTATGCCACGGCAGAGGAAACGTCACCACGGGGGGATGATAGCAGGAACTCTGGTGCTGGCCGCCCTGATGTTCGTGCAGTTGCTGCGGCCATGGCCGGTGTGGGGCCTCAGGCCGGAAGAGATCCTGATTATTTATAACCTGAATCTGCCCGAAAGCCAGGCTGTGGCCCGCTACTATGCGGAAAAACGCCGGGTGCCGACGGCAAATCTGGTGGGGGTCAACGTCCCGACCACGGAGAATATGAGTCGGGATGACTATGAGCTGGTTCTGGCGGAGCCATTGCGGCAACGGGTGCAGGACTTTCAGAACCAAGGCCGGCAGCCGGTCCTGCTGTTGGTTTACGGCATCCCCCTGAGGGTGGATGACCCCCTCTTTTCCCGTTGGTTCAATCTGGATCAGGACTTTCTCAATCTGGCCCAAAGTAAGGTGCAGGAGTTGACGGAGCTGTGCTGGCGGCTGGAAAGGCAGTTGACCGGTCTGTTGCAGGGAACCCCGCCGGCGGCGGCAGAGCTGCCGTCTCCGCCGGAGGTGGTGGCGCGGACCAAAGCCACGGTGACGCAGGCCGTGGCATTCCTGCAGAAGAAGTCCGGGGGGCAAAGTTTTGATGCCAGGCGGCACGCCATCCTGAGCCAGGTGATTAAGTTGGCCGGCTCGGAACCGGAGTTTGAGTCCTTTAAACAGCAGGTGCAAAGCCGCGGTTCCGGCCCGGCGCCGCCGCTGCCGCCTCAATTGCATCAGTTTGCCCTGCTCCGGACCGGCCAGGAAGAGGCGGCCTTTCGGGGGATTGTGCCCGAAACCGCTTTGGAATTGGCGCCGTCCATCCGTCACACCAACGGCTTGGTGGGGGAATTGCAGTTCTGGCAGCGGGCAATGCAGATCTATGAAAATTCCCAGACCAAAGCGGCGGTGGACAGCGAACTGACCATGCTGCTGGCCGGCCCCTATCAGAAGGCGCAATGGCTGCCCAACCCCTTTCTGCCTCGCTTTGATCAGCTGCCTTTTATTGCCGGCTTGCGGAAGAACACGCTCATGGTGGGCCGGCTGGACGGGCCGACGGCGGAGATGGCCAAACGGTTGGTGGATGATGCCCTGGCCGCCGAAGCCGAGGGCCTCACCGGCACTTTTTATATTGATGCCCGGGGCTTGATTGATGATTCCGGGACTGACGTCTATGCCCAGTTTGACGTCAGGCTCCGGGAGCTTTATAACCGCATCCGCACCCAGACGACTTTTCCGGTGGTGTTGGATAATCAACCGGAGGTCTTTCCGGCCGGCTCCGGTCTCAAGGCCGCCCTTTACGTGGGCTGGTATTCTCTGGCCAACTATGTGGATGCTTTTCTCTGGCAGCGGGGGGCGGTGGCCTATCATGTGGCCAGCGCCGAAGGCGTGACGCTGCGCCAGAAGGGCGCCAACGTCTGGTGCAAACGCCTGTTGGAACAGGGGGTGGCCGCGACCCTGGGGCCGGTGGCGGAGCCCTACCTGCACTCCTTTCCGCCGCCCGAGGAGTTTTTTCCCCTGCTCTTGAGCGGCCGCCTGCCCCTGCTGGAGGTCTATTTCCGGACCGTTCCCCACGTCTCCTGGCGTCAGATCCTGATCGGCGATCCCTTGTATAATCCCTTTCGAGACCGGCCGCAGATCAATCTGAAGCCTTAGGAGTTGTTGCGGCAATATCTTCAGGAGG
>CALGOE010000282.1 GCA_937958145.1 uncultured Desulfobacca sp. | reverse complement strand
TATTGTTTTTATTATTATAATTGTTGCTTGCGGCGATTTGTGTTCAACAATTGAAACATCGAGGCGATAGCCATTCTTGATTAAGAATAAAAATTAGAATAAAATTAACCATATAAGAAATTTTTTTTGGCACTTATCTTGCAGTTATCAAAGATAGATTGTCATCGGCCATGAAGCAAATATCTTGTCAATAACCCCTAACTTACGATTATCATAACCATTTGGAGGTACTGATGAAAAAAGTTTTTGTGCTTGTTGCCATGGGTTTTCTCGTGGCCCTGCCCCTGGCGGCCCAGGCTGCCCTCATTTCCACCGGCAGTATTGACATCGCTGCCAATACGGCCGGTTCCACGGAAGGGTTGGGTGATTTCACCGGCTCCCTGGAGTATTTTTATGATGACGCCAACAGTGCCTTAGGGCAGTTGGTGGTCAAGTTAACCAACACCACGCCCGTGGGCGGCGGTTATCTGACGGGCTTCCTGATGAATAACCCCGATCCCATCACCAGCATTACCGTCTTCAGCGCCCCCAACGCGAGCTGGCAACAATTGGGTCTGTCCAACAACGGCCAGTCAGCCAATCCTTTCGGCGACTTTGATTTTGGCGCCGCTTTGGGGGGAAATTTTGAAGGCGGCGGCAGTCCCAATGCCGGCATCGCCGTCAGCTCCACTGGCACCTTTTCCTTTGATTTTACCGGTTCGAGTTTAAATGCGTTAACCACGCTGAGCTTTGTCCAGGCTCTCTCCACCGATCCACCGTCCACCTATGGCCCGGAATTCTTTGTGGCCCGTTTTCGCGGCATTGATTTTAAGGCCGGCAGTGACAAAGTTCCCGGAGTTGTCGTCCCCCTCCCCGGCACCCTGCTCCTCCTGGGCAGCGGTATCCTGGCCCTGGTGGGTCTGCGGAAAAAACTGCAATAAGCACTCCCCCTACCAGCGGGCAGGGGCCTCCCGGCCCCGGCCCGCTTTTTTTCTTGGCACTTCCTGATTCTAGCGATAAGCTGCTCCTTAAGGGTCCGGCCTCAGGCCGGTTATTATCAGGCATATTTTCATGAACTGGTGGTCACCGGCGCAGTCTGTAGCTGGCGGGGCTTGAGCGGACCTGGAGGTCCGCCCTACCAGGATTGATTCGGCGGCACCGGCTTTCAAGCCTGTGACAGCCCCCTTTTTAAGAACAGGACTTGAGCGGGCCGGGAGGTCCGCCTACCAGGATTGATTCGGCGGCACCGGCTTGCCAGCCTGTGTTAGCCCCCTTTTTTGCCGAAAATGGCGGGCACGGCACGCCCCAGAAACTGCAACCAGAAACCGGTAAACGTTTTCTCTGGATAATGCATCAAGCTGTGGAGCATGTGCATGAGTGTGGTGAAGCATCTTCATCAGGACTTGGCCCAGCGGGCCGCCGAACTCTTCCCGGAAATGCAGCGGCTGCGCCGGGACCTGCACCGACACCCCGAGCTTTCCAATCAGGAAGAGCGCACCGGCCGGGTCCTAGCCGATTATCTCTGCGGTTTGGGCTTAACCGTCCGGGCCAACGTCGCCGGCCACGGCGTCGTGGCCGACCTGATCTGCCGCCAACCTGGCCTCACCGTGGCCTGGCGGGCCGATATGGATGCCCTGCCCATTGCCGAGCCGCCGGACAAACCCTGGTGTTCCCGCAACCCCGGGGTGATGCACGCCTGCGGCCACGATCTGCACATGGCCATTGCCCTGGGTGCGGCCCGGCTCCTGCAGGAATTGCAGGAAGAGTTGACCGGCCGCATCCGCTTTATTTTCCAGCCGGCCGAAGAAGGCCTGCCGCCGGGCGTAGTGGGCGGGGCCGAATTGATGGTCCGGGAAGGGGTTCTGGCCGACCCGCCGGTCTCGGCCATCTTCGGTCTGCACGTCGCCCCCATGCTGACGGTGGGGCAGATCGGCTACTGCCCGGATATCGTCATGGCCGGGGCTGATCGCCTGCGTCTGACCATCCACGGCCGCCAGGCCCATGCCGCCACGCCGCACCACGGCATCGACGCCATCGTGGTGGCGGCCCAGGCCCTGACCCTCTTGCAGGCGGTCATCTCCCAGGGCAAGGACGCCCGCTCGCCGGCCGTGCTCACCTTCGGCACCATTAGCGGCGGTTCCCGCTTCAATATCCTGGCCGATCAGGTGGTCCTGGAAGGAACCCTGCGCCACCATGAGGCCAAGGTGCGGCAGACCATCCTGGCCAAAACGCACCGGCTGCTGGAAGGCCTGAGCGCCGCCACCGGCGCCCGCTATGACCTGAGCAGTGAGGCCCTCTACCCGGTGTTGCGGAACGATCCGGCCTTGACAGAGCAGGCCTTGGCGCTCTTGCGGACCACATTTGATCCCCAGACCCTGGTGCCCATGCGCCCGGTCATGGGCAGCGAAGATTTCAGTTTTTACACCCAACAGGTGCCGGGCTTCTACTTTTTCCTGGGCACCCGCGGTCCCGGCGTGGCCAGCCAGACCCTCCACTCCCCCGATTTCGACCCCGACGAAGGGGCCCTGACCGTGGGCCTCACCGCCGCCGCCCTGCTCCTGGCCGGTTGGGGGAAAGAGGTAAAGGGTGAAGGGTGCGAAAAGGTATAACTGCTGGCGTGTTACACCGCACCCTTTGCTTGTCGAACTGACCATTGACCACGTATACATCGTCAAGTTGAGCAGTGGAGGGAAAATTTTGCACTTGTTATTGCCTTTTCCTTCTTTCCTGGCCCCTGGCCCCTGGCCCCTGACCCCTGGTCCCTGGCCCCTGGCCCCTGGCCCCTGACCACTGACCACTAACCATGCCTTTTGCCCTGCTCGATACCTTTGCCTCCTTCCGGCACCGCAACTATCGCCTCTTTTTCCTGGGCCAGACCATTTCCCTGGTGGGCAGTTGGATGCAGGCCGTGGCCCAGGGCTGGTTGGTTCTTGTGCTCACCGATTCCGCCCTGATGCTGGGCCTGGCCGGGGCCCTGAATACGTTGCCGTTGCTGCTCTTCTCTTTCTGGGGGGGCGTCATGGCCGATCAGGTGGACAAGCGGCGCTTGCTTCTGGCCACCAATGGCGCCGGTCTGGTCATGGCCCTGACCCTGGGGCTGCTGGTGTTCACGGACCTGGTCAGCGTCTGGCAGATCCTGATACTGCTTTTCGGCATCGGCACGGCCATGGCCTTTGATATCCCGGGACGCCAATCCTTTATCGTGGAGCTGGTGGGCAAGGAGGACCTGCCCAATGCCATTGCCCTCAATTCCAGTCTGTTCAACGGCACCCGGGCCCTGGGGCCGGCTTTTGCCGGCCTCCTCATCGCCTCGGTGGGGATCGCCAACTGTTTTTTCCTCAACGCGGCCAGTTATGTGGCCCCCCTGATCTGTCTAACCCTGATGCGCCTGCCGGCCCGGCCCCGCCCGGCCAACCGCCTGCGCACCATCGCCGGCACCCGGGAGTTATTCGCCTTTATCGCCCGGCAGCGGCCGGAACTGGGTTGGATCATGGCCATTCTGGCTGTGAGCTCGGTCTTTGCCCTGTCCTACACGGTGCTCATGCCCATCATCGCCCGGGACATCCTGCAGGCGGGGCCGCAAGGCTACGGCTTTCTCATGGCCGCCAGCGGCGTCGGGGCCTTTTTTGGCGCCCTGGTCCTGGCCGGCCTGATCCGGCGCTTCCCCCCCATGTCCTTTTTCTGGGGCGGCCTGGCGTTGATGCTCCTGTCTCTGTTCCTCCTCTCCTGTACCCGCTCCTTTGGTCTGGCCCTGGCCTTTCTCTTCTTTACCGGCTTTGGCATGACCATCGCCATCTCCACCGGCAACAGCCTGGTGCAGCTCCATGTCCCCGATGCGATGCGGGGGCGCATCATGTCCCTCTTCGGCCTGACCTTTCTGGGGTTTACGCCCTTGGGAAACTTCCTTTACGGTTTACTGGGCCACTATCTCGGCCCCTGCCTGACCATCCGCCTGGGCACCACCGTGGCCGCCGTGCTGGGACTCTATTGCTTCCTGACCCGCCCGGAATTGCGGCGCCTCCTCTTTACTTCTGTCTCGCCACCCGCCTGATTCGCCCTCGGGCATTGCAATTCCACCGGCGGCTATCCCGACCTTCAAGCTGCGCTGTCTTAGTGCCTTCCATGCTTTTCAAAGGTTTCTTGCGTCCTGACAAACAAAAAGAAAAGGCAAAAGCATTTAATTAATCTGCCACCGGAGCCGATACAGTAAACAAGTCAAGGCCGTGGTATCAGATCAGGAATCGGTTTCGCCAAGGATGCTTAGTGTGCGCCGGATCAAAAATAACTTCCTCAACATTCTCATCAAAACCCTGGATCAGGTGATCTTGCTGACAGCCCTGATGACGGCCGCCGCGGCAGTCTACCAGGACCTGGAAAAGGTAACCTTTCAGGGGTTTCTCTCCGTCCGGCTGGAACTCGGCAATATCCTTTTGGTGCTGTTACTTATGATCCTCTGGTCCTTCCTGCTCTCCGGTTATCACCTGTATAATCTGCGGCAGTTCAGCACCTGGCGCCGGGACGCCGTGGATGTTTTGCATGCGAGCAGTATATTGGCCCTGGCTTTTCTACTCTTGTCTTTTCTGGTCAATATCTCTTTTGCGACCCCCCTGTTTCTTCTCATCTTTTGGTTTATCCTGACTTTGGCTACCCAATTGCTCCGCATGCTGTGGCGTGCGTGGATGGAATTTTTCCGGCGCCGGGGGCTGTATCTCACTCAAGTGCTCATGGTGGGCACCAACAATCGGGCCGTGGCCTTTGCCCAAGCCATAGAGAATAAACTGGAGTTGGGCTATCGGGTCATCGGTTTTGTGGATAACCAATGGCCCGGTATGGCCCGCTTCCTGGCCAGTGGTTATCCGCTGGTGTCTGATCTGCAAAGTTTTCCCCAATATTTACGGGAACACGTCGTTGATGAGGTCATCATAGACCTGCCTTTAAATACCTATTATCAGCAGGTTGCCGCCATTGTCAGCCATTGTCTGGAGCAGGGCATCCTGGTGCGCTTTGTCTCCGACAGCTTTTATCTGCTGCGGAATATGCGTCTGGCCCACTCCACCTTTGAAGAGTTTAATGACACCACGGTGATTTCCATCTCCAACGGGGTGTGGGGTGCCCTGCCCCTGGCCGCCAAACGCTTGATCGATATTGTCGGGGCCATGACCTTGTTGGTGCTTTTGTCGCCGCTCATGGTCTGCGTCGCCCTCCTCATCAAGTTGACTTCACCGGGGCCGGTCTTTTTTGTTCAGGAACGCTTGGGGCTCAACAAGCGCCTGTTCCGGATGTATAAATTCCGCACGATGGTGCCCGATGCCGACCAACACCAGGAAGAATTGGCCCCCCTTAATGAGATGCCCGGGCCGGTCTTTAAAATCAAAAATGACCCCCGGATTACCCCACTTGGTGCCATCCTCCGTCGGACCAGCATCGATGAGCTTCCGCAACTGGTGAATGTCCTGAACGGTGATATGAGCCTGGTGGGACCGCGGCCATTGCCGATCCGTGATTATCGGGGCTTCAATGAGGATTGGCACCGCCGCCGCTTCAGCGTCAAACCCGGCCTCACCTGCTTATGGCAGATTCAGGGCCGCAACGCCCTGACATTTGAAACGTGGATGGAGTTGGATATGCGCTATATCGATCAATGGTCATTCTGGCTGGATCTAAAAATTCTTCTCAAAACCATTCCCGCAGTTCTCAGGAAACACGGAGCTTATTGACATGGTGGTTTTTTTTCTGCTATGGCTGCTTCTCCTGACCGGGCCGGCCAGCGGCAGCGAGGACCTCAGATTCGAACAGTTCTCGCCCCGGGAGGAACAGATGTGGTTGGAAAGGATCCGGCACAACCCCCGGGACGCCCGTTCCTATTTTTTCCTGGGCCGTTTTTACGATTTTGTCCATCGTAATCAGGACGCAGCCAATGCCTTTAAACAAGCCACCGTCCTGCGTCCCGATTGGGCCCAAGCCTTTTTTAACCTGGGCAAGATCTATCATCGCCTGGGACGCTTCCAGGATGCCGCCATGGCCTTGGAACGGGCAACCCTGCTCAAGTCGGATTATGCCATAGCTTTCCACTATTTAGGCCTGGTGCAGATCAATTTGGAACGCTACCCCGAAGCCGCCCGGGCCTTTCTCCAAGCCTATCGCCTCAACCCCGGCTGGGCAGAAAAATATTATGACGGCACCAGTTACGGCATTCACTCGGAACTGGGAAGCAAGGACGTGGTTCTCACTCTTGTCAGACTTATTTATCCCCAAGATCAGCGTCTGGCCAGCCTGCTGTACAATCGCTGGGCCCGGGGCAATGCCGGCCAGAAGGAATACTGGTTAGAGGTGGCCGGCGAGGACAAACGCTCGGAAACAGGCTATCAGGAGCCGCCTGTCGCTGGTTTTACAGCACCTCCCTCATCCGGTTATCTGCGGGGGCCGGAGGTGGGTTTCCAACGGGGATTGGAAGGCCGCGACAACCGCTGATGCCGGCTTGTCTCTCGGAAAGGTTATGCCCATGAACAATGAATCCCAACCGAACGTGCGTCGCATCTCCCTCCGGGATGTCCTGTTCATCTTCTTCTATAAGCTCCCGGTGTTTGAGCTGATCCTCTGTTTCATAGTAGTCGCCACCATCTTGCTGGCTCTGCTGAAGACGCCGGTCTACCAGGCCACCGGCCAGATCCTAGTAAAACCCATGCTGGAGCCGAATCTGAAGCTCCAGGCGCCGACTTCCACGAACCTTCGGGCCAATCCGGTGACACCCCAGGACGTCAATTCGGAAGTGAACATCTTAAAATCACCCCAGTTGCTCCGGGAAGTGGTGCAGCGTCTGGACCTTTTCCGGCCCCGGGAGCCGGACACAGCATGGCAGCGCTGGCAACGCTGGCTCAGCGACACCTTGGATTCCACCCTCATCGCCATCGGTTTACGCACGCCGGTGGCCCCGGTGGAACGGGCCCAATTGGAATTGGCCAAACGCCTGGAAATCAGGCCGGTGACGTTATCCAACACCATTGAGGTTTCTTTACGGGGGGAATCGCCCACAGAAATTGCCAGCATCGTGAATACTCTCATGGAAACCTACATCGATCACCATATTGCTATTTTCAAAGCCAAGGGAGCCCGGGAGTTTTATACTCACCAAGCTGAATTTTACCGGCAGAAGCTGCAGGAAGCTGAGGACAACCTGGAAAAATTCAAGAAAAAATGGTCCATCATCGAGATTAACGCCCAGAATGAAACGAATGTGGAGCTCCTGAAGATTCTGCAGGAGAATCTGACACTGACCCTGGCCCAGATCCGGGATCGGGAGACCAAAATCGGCGTCCAGGTCAGCAATCTGACCAAAACCGGCGATGTGGGCGCTTTGACGAAGGATTTACAGAATAATATTGTGGAAGAGTTGGTCCGGGTCTTAGGGCCCCTCGTGGCTGAACGGGAGCGGATGGCGGTCCACTATCAGGAAAGCAGCGAGAAGTTGCTGGCCATGGACCGACAGATTGAGGAAATTAAAAAGAAATATAATCAACAAATAAAAGGCTTGGTCCAAGGAGCCCAGTTGGACCTGGACGGCTTGCGAAAATACGCCCGCACCTTACAGGACAACATCCAAAAATTACAGAAACAATCGGTCCTCCTGTCGCAACAACAGATCGAACTGGATCGATTGCTGCGGGAAGTCAGGCAAAATGAAAAATTGTACCTGTTGTATCGGGATAAAATGGAAGAAGCCCGCATCGAAGAGGAACAGGATGCCAACCGGGTCTCCAATGTGACCGTCACCACCTGGGCGGAGCCGCCGGCCATACCGGTGTTCCCCAAAAAAACCCTGATGGTCCTGTTGTCTGTGATCATTGGCAGCATTGTCGGTTTGGCTGGCACCTTTGTTTCCTATTACCTGGATCATGCCGTCAAGACCCCCGAAGAATTGGCCTGGTATTCGGGCCTGCCGGTGTTGGCCACCGTCCGGGAGGCCGAAGCGGCGGCGATAGCGGCCGACGCCCCCGGACCATTTCCCGCCTCCGAACAACCGTCCTTGTGGATGCGCACCCCCGGCGCCTATCCCCAGCTCCACGGTGATTACGGCAACATGAAAAACAATCTCTTGCTGCACAAACAGCGTCATGGCAGCAAGGTCTTTCTGTTCACCGGTCCCGGCAAGGGTGTCGGGGTCTCCACCACCACGGCCAATCTGGCCCTGCTCCTGGCCAAAGATTTATTGGACCAGCGGATCCTCCTGGTGGATTGCAACCTAAACGATCCGGTGGTGCATGCCGCCTTCCAGCAAAGCATGTCTCCGGGTCTGTTGGATTATATCTGTCAGCCCAACCCTGACACCGCTCTCATCAGCAAGGCGAGTCAGGCCCTGGCCGGACAGACGGCCTTACCGGTGGGGAATGTGCTCCCGACGATTCAACCTGTAGTGCAACCCTCCTGGCTGCAAAATTTAGATCTAGTCACCCTGGGCACTCAGGACCCCCAGATCGTCTCCCCTTTTGATTTAAGAAAGTTTTCCGAGTTCCTGCGGGAGGCACAGACTGAGTATGACCTGATCCTGTTGGATGGGCCGCCCCTGTTCAGTTCCAGCCACAGTCTGATCATCGCCGGTCAGGTGGATGGTATTGTCATGGTGGTGGAGGCCTGCCGCACCCGGTATGAGGTCATCATCGAAATGAAACAGCTGCTGGCGCGCCACGGCAGCATGTGCGGCGGCGTCCTGAATAAACGCCAATATGTCATTCCCGGCTTTATTTATAAATATATCTGAGGTTTGGCCATGAACCTGACAAAACCACATAAGAAAGTTCTCCATTTCTTCGGCTGGTGGTCCCTTGCCTTGCTGCTTGTGGCAGGTTGCAGCAGCATGCAGCCGGCCCGGACGGTTATGGACATGGCCGCGGAACCGGTGGAACCTCTCACCCTTTCGCCCGGTGACGTCATCGATGTAAAATTTTTCTATACGCCGGAGCTGGACGAAAGCCAGATCGTCAGACCCGATGGCTTCATCAGCCTGCAATTGGTGGGTGATGTCCGCGTCACGAATTTGACCCCCGGGGGACTGCAACAGGAACTGCTCCGGCGCTATGCCCCCCATCTGAAGAACCCAAAGATTACGGTCCTGGTGCGCCGGACTTACGATGGCCGGGTCTGGGTCACCGGGGAGGTAAAACGGCCCGGCCCCGTCCAGATGAACGGCAGGCTCACAGTTTTGGAAGCAGTGATGGAAGTTGGCGGCGGCACCAGGCCGACGGCTGATCTGAACAAGGTCTTAGTCGTCCGCCAAAAAAATGACGGCCGGCACTATGGCTGCCTGGTAAACCTCAAAGACGTCCTCCAGGGCCGGGAAGGACAGCAGTTCTTCCTGCATCCCCGGGATGTGGTCTATGTGCCGCCCACCAGCATCACCAAAGCCAATGATTGGGTCGATCAATACATCAACAAGATGGTGCCCCAGGCTCGGACCATTGTGGAATATCCCATCGGTCCCGGCGGCGGCGGCACCGCTGGCATCGACACCAGTTCCCGTTGATGGCGCCGGAAAAGACCGCTATGGCCCAAAAAACTAAGATTAGCGATATCCTGTGGGTGGCGTTATCCTTGGCCATCGGTTTGATGATCGTTTATATACTCTACCTTTTGGCGCATTATTGGGAGCAATCCACCCTCAACCAACAACTGTTTCTCTGACGCAGCCGGCACTGCTGCCTTTGTAGGATGTTGAGAATGAGACGACCATGAGTGGGGTGCCATTGACCAACAAACCGTACGCCCTCCCCTGCCTGCGGGGCCGGGAATTGACTGTTGCGACCTTCTGCGGCCTGACTGCCAGCCTGGTTTTGGTCAATGCCTTTCTGCTACCGGCCAAGTGGACCACCTTTCTTCTTCTGGCTCTTTGTAGTCTGGCAGGCTTGGCCATGATCCGCCAGCGGGAACGGTTTATCCTCTACCTGGCCGTCCTCTTCATGAGCATTTATCTGGATTTCCATCCTTATTACCTGGAATCCGGCTCAACCCCGTGGCCTGTGGCCGGCATTCGCATCAGTATCTTCGATGTGACCTTTTTCGCCCTCATGGTGGCCTGGGGCTTCCGTCTGGTGGTGCACCGGCAGGAAGTCCTCCACTTTTACCCTGCCGTCAGCCTGCCCTTTCTCGCCTTGTGGGGTCTGGCCCTGCTGAGCACCAGCCGGGCGGCCATCCCGCTCATCATCAAGATTGACACGTTATGGCTGGTGCTGCAGAGTTGGCTGATTTTCCTTTATTTTGCCAATGCCAGCCGCGAACGCCAGGTGCTGGGCGGAATTGTGGCAGCCCTCATGCTTAGCGGCGTCCTCCAGGCCCTGCTGGGGGTAACCCAGTACCTGGCTGGCAGTTCCCTGGGATTGGAGATTTTCGGCGAAAGCAAAACTTTTATGGAAATGCGGGCCGGCTCGGATCTGGTCAGCCGGGTGGCCGGCACTTTCGGACATCCCAATAATCTTTCCGCCTTTTTGACCATGTTGATCATGATCAACCTGGCCCTATTGTTTGCTGGCATCGACCTGCGTTGGAAAATCTTCCTGGTGCCTATATTGGCTCTGCTCAGTCTGGCCAACCTCTTGACCCTGTCCCGAGGCGGCTGGTTGGCCACAATCTCGGGCGCCTATGTGACCCTGGCCCTCTGCTGGGGCCGCCTCTGGCGGCATCGCCTGCTGGCCTTTCTCGTAGCCGGCGCCATCCTCATCAGCTTTGTCTTTGCCTCGCTGGTCTTGGTGGAACCGCTCAAACGGCGATTTTTTGAAGAGGATTACGGCGCCGCACAATCACGTCTCCCCATGTCCCTGGTAGCTCTCAATATCATCCGTCATCATCCCGTCCTGGGAATCGGGTTGACCAACTATGTCATGGTGGCGCCGCAATATGACATCACCAAAGAAGCCATTGCCACCGACTTCGCCCGTCCGGTCCACAATGAATTCCTCCTCATTGCCGCCGAGTTGGGCCTGCCGGCGCTCTTAGTTTTTCTCACCATCCTCTTGACCTTAATGCGCCAGTTATGGCGTTTGGGCAATGACTCTTCAGATCCCTTGATCCCCTATCTGGCCATCGGCCTCCTGGGGACGTACATCGCCTGGATAGTTTTTCGGCAGACGGATTATGCCTATGTTCTTTTAGCCGATCCATTTTGGGTCATCGCCGGTCTGTCCCAAGCCATGACCACCATGCCGTCCATCCGGGCGGCTCCTATAAGTCGTGGTAGTTAATGAGCGTTATTGGGAAAGGCAACCCTTCCTCCCACGACCTGCTCAACACCTCCGTCTCGCTGGCGAACCGCGGGTGGCCGGGATGGACCATGAGCTCCAGGCTGCGATAGCAGGCCAGGTGCTGAGGGGAAGCTTGTAAGAACGTGGCGAATTGACCGAACCCGTCCGTCGTCCGGCTGGGGGGGATGATTCTGACCGCCAGGTTCCAGAGAAAATTCCGTCGGCTGGGACGTTGCGGGGGGACCACGAGGGTTTCTGCCAGCCGCACTTTGCTCAGTCCACAGCGGCGCTGCAACCGCTTCAGGATCCAAAAAAGCCGGGGCTGTACATGCACGTCATGATGCGAATCCAAGTGACTGACCTTGATGCCGGCGGCCTGGATTTTGCCCACTTGGCTCAGCCACTCTTGAAAAATGGCCCGGCGCAGGGCTGCATCAAATTGCACCCCCCGGAAGGCCCGCCGATGGAACTGGCCGTCTGGAGCCAAAAGCGACTGCAGGGCCGGGTGCCCGCTCAGGGGGAAAAATTGCGTCAAGTTGAGATGAACCCCAAACGAGCACCAGGGAAAATGCCCCACCTGCCGGATCGCATCATCAAAATCTGGAGCATTGGCCAGGAGCGTGGCCGAGGTTATCCGACGACGGGCCATGAGATCGAAAACACGCTCATTGACCTCACGACTCAGGCCCAGATCGTCTGCATTGAGGATAAGGCGCATAGGGTACCCGATGCCGCGCCCCGCTCGGGGTGATGGGCACGGCATGAACGTTCTTATCATATCAGGTCACACCGCCGGCGGGCAAGCAACGCCGGCCGGAGAACCAAAATCATGCGGCTGTTGTATTTTGCCCCAGTAAATCTGGACCGGCCCAATGCCTGTCAAACCCATACCCTGGGGCTTCTGCAGGGATTCAGCCGCCAGGGAGCCCGGGTGGCCGCGGTCCTGCCCCAACCTATGCGGCCTTTGCCCAGGTTCGCCGGGGTTACCTATCACCATACCGGCCCTTATCGGGGCGGGCGGCGCCATCTGCCCCGGGAAATCATTGCCAGCACCCTGCTGCTCTGGCGCCTGTGTGGAAAACACGCCTTTGACGCCATTTACGCCCGGGATATGGATGTTTTTGTCGGCCCCCGACTCTGCTCCCGATGGTTTCATTTACCATTCTTTCTCGAGATTGACGACACTCCTGTGGAGGGCGACTATCCTGCCCAAGTCCGCCGCTGGGTGGAATATAACCTAAGACGTGATTATCAACAGGCGTGCGGCCTCATCGTCCCTTCAGTTCCCCGCAGTCACATCCTGCAGGAACGCTTTCAGGTGCCGGCCGGCAAAATTCACGTGATCCTGAACGGCGCCCCCGAGCTCTCGGGGCCCTCAGCCTCCCCCTCAGAAGCCAAAAACCGTTTGGGGGTCCCAGCTGACAGCTTCTGTCTGGGGTATGTGGGCACCATCAACGATCGGTATGATTTTGCCACCATCGTGCAGGCCATGTCTCGTTGCCGGTCTTCCTTGCCGCAGCTCCGCTTGGTTCTGGTGGGCGATGGCCCCTGCCTGCCCGCAGTCCGGCGATTCGTTCAAACCATGGCCCTCACCGACCGGGTGATCTTCACCGGCTTTGTACAACCGGAACAATTCCCCGCCTTGTTGCCGGCCTTGGACGTGGGCTTGATGAACCTGACCGCAGCCGCCGTGGCCGAACACGGCCCCCTGCACACGAAGTTGGCCACCTATGGCCTCGCCGGCCTGCCGGTAATCACGGCCGCCACGACTCTCTCCGGCTATCCTGAGGATTTGGTGCAAAGGCTTTTTGTGGTGCCACCCGAAGACCCTGGAGCCCTGGCAGACGTGATCCTCACTCTGGCTCAGCAGCCCCATCTTAAAACTGCTGCTGGTCTGGCCTTGCAGGATTTCGTGCGGCAAAAGCTTACCTGGACGGCTGTAGCCGGGGAAATCCTGAAGATCATGGCTGTCGCCCCCTGCGCCCAGACACCTTAACCTCAGGCCGGAGGCGACATGCCAGGACACCCTCGAGCCCCTCAGCCCCCATCGGGTCCAGAAGAAACCAACCGACTCCTGGCCATTAATACCGGATTGCTGACGCTCACCGAACTGCTCACCAAAATGCTCAGCTTGGTCCTGATTATTCTGGTGGCCCGCCGCCTGGGACCGGCCCAGATGGGTATCTACGCCTTTGCCCTGAGCTTTATACAATTATTTGAAATAATAGTCAATTTTGGCCTGGAACGCTACATTCAACGGGAGGTGGGCCGCCAAGCCGATCTGGCCGGCCTG
>CALGOE010000281.1 GCA_937958145.1 uncultured Desulfobacca sp. | reverse complement strand
AGATCAATTCCTGGCGGCTGCGGGCCAGACGGTTCTGTTCGGCCAAAAGAATCAATTCTGACGCCTTGATCTCATTGGTGATGCGGCCGCCGGTATACAGGGGCAGCTTCAGGAGGACGTCACCCCGGGTAATCTGCTTGGTGAAAATCCGGCGCTGGTTGTTGTATCGAGATTCAAACAAAGGCCGTGAATTCAAATACTTGTTATAGTTCGCCTCAAACCCGACGGTGGGCCAGCGGGCCGCCTTGGCCTGCTCGGTCTTGGCCGCGGCCGCATCCACTTCCCAGTTTACCGCCGCCACTTCCGGGTTGTTGGCCAGAGCGATCTCGACACAGCGCTCCAGGGTCAGGGTGCCCTCCGGCTGGACGGTGGCCAGCTCCGGCGGCGGCGTCGCCGGCGGCGGCGGCTGGCCATGCTCCTTAAAACCCGCCACCGGCACATAAGGATCGGTGTGGGGTATGACACTGCAGCCGGAAATCTGTACCATGAGACAACCAAGGATGAAGATCAACAGACGGTCCATACGCCTCCCACCTTAACAATTATTTTCCTGGGGCGCCATAATTACCAGGAGCTACCCAGAACCCGTCAGGGACCACAGTCGGTCCTGCCGGTCATATCTTTCCGTTGCTCGGCAAAGCGGCCGGAGCAGCTCTGTGGTCTGCGGCAGCCAGCCGCATCTCTGGCCTTACCTGGCGGTGGCTTGCCCCCGGCGCCGAGGAATCGGCAGCAGTGACCGTGGGCTGGAGGAAAAACGGCAACAGGAAAAACGCCCCACAGATCAAGAGGAACGCCACCGTGGCCCACAACCGGGCCCGGCCCGCCGGCAGATACCGTTGCCACAGACTGACAATCATCTGCCAGTGCAGAATTATGTGCAGGAGCAGCAGCCCCAGGAGCAGGGAGGCCACATAGAAATGAATGGCGCCCCAGGCGTGGCGATCCAGGCCCAGCCAGGACAGATCGACTTTTTTTCCGTAGACGGCCCAGGCCTCTTTGCCGGGCAGCAAGACGTATTTCATTAAGAAACCGATGCCGGCGATGGCCGCCATGCAAAGAGACATGAGAATATCGATATAAAAATTCCACTGGGCCTTCGTCATGCTCACCTCAGGACGGGTTAACAGGAGGTTAAGGTTGCCCACGATCTTCTTATGAAGAGCATCAGATATCATGGCTGACCCGAAGGAAATATATATATAGTTATATGATTATGCAAGGCAAGTTTTGCCTCTGAACCCGGATTGCCCTGGACTAGTCCCCGTTTGCCAGCCAGACCGGCCGCCCCTGCTCATCCCGGAGGTGCATCTGCCGGTCGCCGGTGATATCGGTGGCCAAGAGGAAGGGCCGGTCCAGAACCATGATCAAGGAGCCGCGGACGGTCAAACGGTCTCCCCGGGCCAGGCTGAGATGCTCTTTCTCCATATACCCTTTAGGTGCCAGGATGACGGTAATGACTCCATCGGGGGTGCGCACCAGGGCGTGTTCACAATAATCCTCGCCCCGTTCTGAGTAGGCATGATCCAGCTGGGCGACCTCGCCGGAGACGGTTATACAGGTGTCCGGATTAAAGCGGGTGCTGTAATGCCAGCGTTGGGCCAGGGCACCAGAGGTCATGAGGAGGAGCAGGCCGCCATACATTGTTGCTTTGGCCAAAAGCTGTAAAACCATCTCCATTCTCCTCGAAATTGCCCCCGATTTTCATACTTCTTAAGTTGGAGGCCGGTGCCAGGCGGCGGCGGGTGGCCGCCGCCGGCCCGGTCCCCACCCGGGAAAGAGGCGGAGAAAAGGGGGGATGCCGACTTCCTGCCAGGGTAAGGGGGATAGATAAGGTTGCTTCTTTACCAGGCCCGGCCCATCATTCTGGAACCCATGGGCGGGGCGTTGGGGGCAATCTTGCGCACCTGCATCTGAAAGTCCAACTGTTTCTGCTGCATCTGGTCCCGCAGGGCGTTGAGCTCTTTCTGCTTGGCGGCAATCTTGGCCTGGTCCGGGTTGGGGGCCTGCCAGAGGGCGGATAGTTCGGTGCGTTTTTGGAGCATCTGCTGGCGCAGCGGCGCCGTGTCGTTCATGAATTTTTGCTTGAGCTCAAATATTTTGGCGCTCTGTTCCGGGGTTATATTGGCGCCCCAGCCACCGCCTCCCATCCCTTTCCCCCAGGGACCGGCCGTTGCCATGCCGAACAGTCCCAGGGTCAGGATCAGAATGCAGACCAAAAAAAGGATAGTTTTTTTCATCGTCATGACTTAATCTCCGGGCCGGGGCCGCTTGCCGCGGCCCCAGCGTCAAACTTGGTTTACCAGCTCCCCCAGGGTCCCCGGCCGCCGCCTTTGCCCCAGCCGAAAGAGGCATTGGGGGCAATCTTCCTGGCCTTGGCCTGGTAAGAGATGGCAATGTTCTGGATTTTGTCCCGCAGGACGTTGATCTCCTGCTGCTTGGCCCGGATAGCCTTTTCGTCCGGATTGGCTGAGGCCCAGAGGTTGTTCAGCTCGGTGCGTTTGACCGTGAGCTGCTGGCGCAGGTCTTCCGTCTCTTTGAGGAACTGCTGCCGCAAATCAAAGAGCTGCTGGGACTGCTCCGGGGTTAACGTGGCGCCCGGTCCCATCCCCATGCGGGGGCCGGCCCAGGCCGCGGGCGCCGCCAACATGAGAGTCAGGATGGCCACCAGCAAAAGATATCCAGCCCGATTAAATCTCCGCTGCATCTGTTTTCCTCCGTTAGATAAAGTGGTTGATGCTTCTGGAAGTAAGCGGCGACCACCGCCGCCCTGATCCGTCACCGTTCTCGGTTTAAGGCTTATGCAAGGGACAGGCCAAACTGCGGCGCCAGGGCCATAAAAAATAACCGGCCAATACCATTGCAAAAACCGCTGGCCCTCCATTTTTCTCTGGTCTGTTGACCGTGGCGGGGCGGCAAAAATTGTCGAGGCCACCACCGCCTGGGGGAAATTCATCGGTATTTTGGTGGGATAGCCGCTTCGCCGTTTTTGGCCCCTTCTCGACATTATTGTCGAGGCGATGGGTGCGAGGGGTGCATGCCGGGCAGCCCGGCCAAAAATTTTCAGCCACCTGAGCCTGAGCATGGTATATAAGAGGTATGCGCACCAGACCAGGGAAAAGGGACACCATGGCACTGCAGCCGGGCTGCCTGGCCGGGCGGCGCCGCAGTCTGAGCCGGCCTCCTGGCCTGGAGGCGCAGGTTTTGGCAGCTATGCCGGATGCCATGGAATTCAGTCCCGCCCAGATCCAGGCCCGGGCCGAAGTGGAGCAGCGGCACCGGATCACGCTCTGGTGCTTCCTGACGCCGGCCCCGGGGCAGCCAGGGCAGCGGCGCGGCGCCAGCCAGGGCCGATGGAGCGGCCTTGAGCCATGAAGCCGGCCGAGACCAGACCTGCCCCGCCGCCCCGGCGGCTGCTGCCGCCTTTGGCCACGGCCCTGATCGGCCTGATCTTTGCCGCTCTCTTCTGCGTCTCCGCCCTTATTGACCTGCGGCAGTTGGAGATGCTGCTCCTCTCCGCCCTGCAGCAGCGGGCCCTGACCATGGTAACCGCCTTGGAAAAGGCCGTCCAGGAGAATATCCACCGGTTGCAGCCGGGTCATGAGGCCTCGCGGTTTTCCCAAACCTTTATTTATCCCAGCAACGATGAGGATATGGCCTTGCGGGAAGCCCTGGCCCAAGCCCTCCTGGAGGTGGCCAGCCGTCTGGACCTTTTGGCCCAGGAAGGACAACCTGATCCAACTGATCTGGCCGCCATGGCCCAGGCCGAGCAGCTCCGGGGGGTTCAGCTGGTGGCGGCCGACGGCCGGGTTGTGGTCCAGACGGGCGAGGGCCTGGCGGAGCGGGAGGCGATCCTGGCCCCCCTGCTCAGCGGTCGGGAAGAGGTGGTTTTTCAGCTCTTTGAGGACCCGCAGTTTACCCCGCCCCATTATTTTCTCGCCTTGCGACGGACATATGGTTCCGGTGCCGTGGTGTTGGTTCTGGACCAGGCCGGTCTGGTCTTCTGGCAACAGCGTATCGCCGTCCAAACAGCCTTGGAGAATTTTCCCTGGAGCGGGGACCTGATCTACTTTATCCTGACCACGCCAGAGGATCGCCTGTTGGGCCAGGTGGGCCGACTGCCTGATATGCAGTTGGAGCCATGCCAGCTGCTGAAGACGCCGGCTGACGGCCGGGGGCAACGGACGAGTCTCTGCACCCTGGCCGGGGAGAAACGGGCCTTGGAACTGATCGTTCCCTTCCATGTGGCCCAAACCCGTCTGGGCACGGCCCGGCTCGGCCTCCTGACCCAGGAGACCGACGCCCTGCTGCAGGAAAGCCGGCGGCATATTTTCCTCTGGACTGGCGTCATGCTGATCATCGGCATGGCGGCCATGGCAGTCATTTATCGCCTCCAGGACCGGTATCTGCGCCGGCTCCAGGCCATGCGGGAGCGCCTGCAGCAGGCCGAACGCCTCTCCTCCCTGGGCAAACTGGCCGCCGGGGTGGCCCATGAAATCCGCAACCCCCTCAATGCCATCGGCATTGCTGTGCAAAGACTGCGGCGGGAATTCCTGCCGGAGGGAGAGGGCCGCCAACAGGTTTTTGCAGATCTCACGAAGGTTATCCGAGAAGAGATCAGCCGCCTCAATACCATTGTGGAGGAATTTTTGAGCTTAAGCCGCGGCGGCCGTCTGGACCTGCAGCCCGTGGCCCCGGCCGCTTTATTGCACAATGTCCAGGCCCTTTTTCAAGCCCAGGCCCACAGCCGGGGGGTGCAGCTGGTGGTGGAAGTGGCTGATGCCTGCCCGCCGGTGGCCGCCGATCTGCCCAAGATGCAGCAGGTCCTCGTCAACCTGGTGAAGAATGCCCTGGAGGCCATCACCGGCCCCGGTCAGATCCTCCTGAGGGCGGCAGCGGCCGGAGCGGACCACGTCCGCCTCACCGTCACGGACACCGGCAAAGGTCTGGCCCCGGAGGAGCTGGACCATATCTTTGATCCTTACTATACCACCAAAGAGCGGGGCCTGGGGCTGGGCCTGGCCCTTGCCCACGAGATCGTCCAGGCCCACGGCGGCCAGATGAGCGTAGACAGCCGACCCGGCGCCGGGACGACCTTTACCATCATCCTGCCGCGACAGGGGTAGGAGGGAACAGGGAAAAGGGAGGAGGGATGAGGGATAAGGTCAGACACCACAGGGCGGCCCGTGGCCGCCAAACCCCGGCTAGCAAATATAGGGCGGCTTGCAGCCGCCGCTGACCTGTTCATTAGTGCACCGGCTGGAAAGCCGGTGCCACCGTTAATTTTTGTTTATATTCAAAAAAGCAGCATCAAGACACGGGGAAGGGACCGCAACCATGACGCCTTTGCATATCCTGCTGGTGGAGGATGAGGCCAGCCAACGGGAGATGTTGCGGGATTTTCTGGCCCAGGAAGGGCATCAGGTGACGGCTGCGGCCAGCGGCGCCGAGGCCCTGGGCCTGCTGCGGACCCAGGCTTTTGACCTGCTGCTGGCGGATTACAGGATGCCCGGCATGACGGGCCTGGAGCTGCTGCAGCAGGCCAAGCAGCTGGATCCGGAGCTGGATGCCATCATGATGACGGCCTATGGCAGCATTGACACGGCCGTGGCCGCCATGAAGGCCGGGGCCCGGGACTACCTCACCAAACCCATTGACCTGGACGAACTCCTGCTCCTGATCCAGCGCCTAAAAGAGCATCGCACCCTGGTGCGGGAAAACGCCATCCTGCGCCAGGAGCTCCAGGCCCGCCAGGTGGATACCACCGCCATTATTTATCAAAGTCAGAAGATGGCCGAAGTCCTGAACCTGGCGGCCCGGGTGGCCGGCAGCGAGGCCACGGTGCTCATCCAGGGGGAGACCGGCACCGGCAAGGAGTTGGTGGCCCGGCTCATTCACCAGCTCAGCCCCCGGGCCGCGGGGCCGATGATAGCCGTCAACTGCGCCGCCATCCCCGAAACCCTCCTGGAGAGCGAACTCTTCGGGCACGAGCGGGGCGCCTTTACCGGCGCGGTGCAGCGCCGCCTGGGCCGGGTGGAGCAGGCCCACGGCGGCAGCCTGTTTTTGGATGAGGTCAGTGAAATCCCCCTGGCCGTACAGGTGAAGCTGCTCCGCTTCCTGCAGGAACGGGAATTCCAGCGCCTGGGCGGCGAGCGGACCTTCAAGGCCGATGTCCGGATTATCAGCGCCACCAACCGGGATCTGGGCGCCATGATCAAGGAGGGCACCTTCCGGGAGGATCTCTATTATCGCCTCAACGTGGTCACCTTGCAGCTGCCGCCGCTGCGGGAGCGCCGGGAGGATATTCCCCTCCTGGTGGAGCACTTTCTGCGAAAGTTTGCCCAGGCCAACCGGCGGCCCCTCACTGGCATCAGCCATGAGGCCCTGGAGGCCCTGTGCAAGTATGACTTTCCCGGGAATGTCCGGGAATTGGAGAACATCATGGAGCGGGCCGTGGTCATCAGCCAGGGGGCGGTCATCAGCCGCCAGGACTTACCCTTTGACAGCACCCCCCTTCCTCAGGATGAGGCCAAGCCGGTAAAACCGGCCAACCTACAGGAAGCCGTGGAAAATCTGGAACGGTCCTTACTGCAAGCCGCCCTGGCCGAGACCGGGAACAACCAATCCCAGGCCGCCCGCCTCCTGGGCTTAAGCGAACGCATGCTGCGTTATAAGCTTAAGAAATATCGCCTCAAGAAATTTTCTCAAAGGGAAGATTGACCTCACTGCTGTCCATTAGCTGACATCCAAACTCACTTTCGGCAGCACCGGGCACCTAAGGGTGGCCGCTGGCGGAATCGATTTCTCGCCTCTGTAAACCGTGGGGTGCCAGACATTTTCAATATTAACTAATCTATTGTTATAGCAAAGCTAATTTATTTATGCTGTTGAATTCCTGTAAAAAACATCACAGATTTTTTCCTGGGTTGCGGCGTCCAAATACGGATGCATCGGCAGACTGAAAATCTTCTGTGATGCCTTTTCACTTATGGGAAAATCACCCGGCTGATAGCCCAGATGTTTGAACGCGCCTTGCAAATGGAGCGGCACAGGATAGTAGATGGCTGTGGGGATGCTGGCGGTTTTCAACCTTTCCTGCAACGCCTGGCGGTGATCGCTTTGGATCGAATACTGGGCCCAGACTGAGGTGCATTCTGGAGCCACCAAGGGAGTAGTGACCACCCCCTTGAGGTTGGAAGTGTAGCGGGCCGCCACCTCTTGCCGGGCCGCCACCTCGTGGTCAAAGATGTCTATTTTCACCAAAAGAACGGCAGCCTGGAGGGTGTCTAGGCGGCCGTTCAGGCCGATGCGGACATTCTCATAGCGATCCCGGCCCTGGCCGTGGTTGCGAATGGAGCGCAGGACTTCGGCCAGACCGTCATCGTTGGTAAAAACGGCGCCACCGTCGCCATAGCCACCCAGAGGTTTGGCCGGAAAGAACGAGGTGGCAGCGACATCAGCCAGGGAACCGGCCCGACGTCCCTTGTAGGTGGCGCCAAAGGATTGGGCCGCGTCTTCGATGACAAAGAGTTGGTGTTGCCGCGCAATGGCGTTGATGGCATCGTAATCGGCGGGTTGGCCGAAGAGGTCAACGGCAATGATGCCCCGCGGCCGCAGCGAGGCGGTCTGGGGATTGTGCCCAAGAGTCTTAATGGTTCGGGCCAAGGCGGTTGGATCAATATTAAAGGTCCGTGGCTCAATGTCCACAAAAACCGGAGTGGCCCCCAGCAGTTGAATGACTTCGGCTGTGGCGATAAAGGTAAAGGGGGTGGTGAAAATCGCATCGCCCGGCCCCACGTTATACGCCATGAGTGGCATCAAAAGGGCGTCGGTGCCGGAGGAGCAGGTCACGGCGTGCTTGACGCCAACATAGGCGGCAAGGCGCTCCTCCAGCTCGAAGACCTCCGGACCCATGATATATTGACCATGCGCCAAAACCCGTTGGATGCGGTCGTTGATAGCCGGCAGAATCATTTTTTGTTGGGTTTTCAGATCGATGAAGTCCATGTTTTCCCAAATAAAGTTGAATTGAATCTGGCTGGTTAGGCCTGATAGATATGATCGCCGGGAATACCTTTGAAGGCATTCCGGGTATCGACGATGAGCTTAGACTTGGCGGCAATCCACTCATAATCGTATGCTGAGTGGTCTGTGACCAGTAAGACACAGTCGGCCTCCTGCAAGGTGGCGTCGTTGAGGGGCACCGAGGCCAACTCAATGCCGGGGTAATGGCGCATGCCGCCGCAACGGGGAATATGAGGATCGTTGTATTCCACGTTAGCCCCTTTTTCCCGCAGAATCTGAATAATTTTCATGGCGGGAGATTCCCGGTTGTCGTCCACGTCCTTTTTATAGGCCAAACCTAAGACCAGAATTTTGGAATTTTTTAGGGCTTTGCCGTATTCATTTAAGATTTCCATTACCCGCGTTACTACAAAGTAAGGCATATTGGAGTTGATATCGCCGGCCAGTTCGATGAAGCGGGTGCTGAAGTCATACTCCCGGGCCTTCCAGGTGAGGTAAAAGGGATCGATGGGGATGCAATGGCCGCCCAGACCGGGGCCGGGGTAAAAGGCCTGAAAGCCGAAGGGTTTGGTTTTCGAGGCCTCGATGACTTCAAAAATGTCAATGCCCATGCGCAGGCAGAGCATCTTGAGTTCGTTGACCAGGGCGATGTTGACGGCCCGGTAGGTGTTCTCTAAAATTTTGCTGAGTTCGGCCGCCCGGGTGGAGGAGACCGGCACCACTTTGTCGATCACCTGGGAGTATATGGCCACGCCGTGTTCCAGGCAGGCCGGCGTGATGCCGCCTACGACTTTGGGGATGGTCCGGACCTCGAACTGGGTATTGCCCGGGTCTTCCCGCTCCGGTGAGTAGACCAGATAGAAGTCCTGCCCCACCGTTAAGTTCCTGCTCAGCAAGGGCAGCATGACTTCATCGGTAGTCCCGGGATAGGTGGTGGATTCCAATGAGACTAGCTGGCCGGGGCGCAGGACAGCAGCGATCAGTTCGGTGGTTTTCACCACATATTGCAAGTCTGGCTCCCGATTCACATCCAAAGGGGTGGGAACGCAGATCAGCAGGACATCGGGTTCCGCCAGTCGACGCATATCGGCGGTGGCTTCGAATTGTTGACGCTGCCGCAGGTTGGCGATTCCCTGGCTGGGGATGTGTTTGATATATGATTTGCCCTGGTTGAGTTGGTCCACCTTATGGGCATCGGTATCGAAACCGAGGATAGGAAAGCCGACTTCGCCGAAGCGGAGCACCAGCGGCAATCCCACGTAACCGAGGCCGATAATGCCCACCAGCGCCTTTTTCTGGCTGATCTTTTCCGACAGGGTCATCGAACATCTCTCCTCAGATTATTTTTTTATGTGATAATAATCGACATACCAGTCGATAAACTTGCGGATGCCCGTTGCCATGGGGGTTTGAGGCCGAAAACCGACGGCCTGCATTAGGTCGGCAATATCGGCATAGGTGGCCGGGACATCGCCGGGTTGCATGGGCTGCAGGTCCATAATGGCCTGGCGCCCCAGGGCCGCTTCGATGGCGGCAATAAACTGGAGCAGCTCCACCGGATTATTGTTGCCGATGTTGTATAAGGCATATGGGGCGTAACTGGAGGCCGGATCCGGCTTATCACTCCGCCACCGGGGATTGGGCTCTGGAATCCTGGTCAGGACCCGGGTCACGCCTTCTACAATATCATCGATATACGTAAAGTCCCGACGCATCTTCCCATAATTAAAGACTTGTATGGGTTCCCCAGCCAGGATGGCTTTGGTAAAGAGAAACAAGGCCATATCCGGCCGGCCCCAGGGGCCGTAGACAGTGAAAAATCTCAGACCGGTGACCGGCAGACCGTAAAGGCTGGCGTAGGTATGGGCCATGAGCTCATTGGCCTTTTTGGTGGCCGCATAGAGGGACATGGGGTGGTCCACATTCTGGTGCACCGAAAAAGGCATCTGGGTATTGGCGCCGTACACGGAACTGGAGGAGGCAAAGACCAGATGCTTAATCTGATGATGTCGACAGCCTTCCAGAATATTCAGGAAGCCCACCACATTACTATCAACATAGGCATGAGGGTTTTGGAGCGAATAGCGCACCCCCGCCTGGGCGGCCAGATTTACAACATAGTCAAAAGCGTTCTCTCGAAACAAATTGGCCATACCAGGGCGATCTGCCAGATCGAGGCGGTGGAATTGAAATCCTGGGCGGCCTTGCAGTTGTTCAAGGCGATCGAGTTTTAATTGGACATCGTAATAATCATTGAGATTATCGATACCAATAACCTGCCAGCCCTGCTCCAGAAGTTTTTTTCCCAGGTGGAAGCCGATGAAGCCGGCAATCCCGGTGATAAGAACTTTTTTCATTGTCGACAACAATCCTTCCTTATCAGCCAATAAGAGGAAGCGAAAACACAGACCATCTTCCTGATGACTCGGTAAATTTAAACGTCACAATAACAGCCATCTTGAGCGGCGGTGGGGTTTGTTGCGGGGGTGTAGTTGGGAACAAGTCTTTGGAAGGCAGCCAAGAGAGCTTCCCTGTCCCCTTGCCGGACAAAGGTCTGGATGGCATCGATATGGCGATCCCAGACTTCCTTTGATTCCTTGGAACCGATGGCATAATAGATCAATGGATGGGGTGATGGTTGCGGAGTCTCCCCCTCATTGAAGAGTTCTTCATACATTTTTTCCCCTTCCCGCAGACCGATGTATTGGATTTGAATGTCGCGGTATGGGGTTTTGCCAGCCAGTAAAATCAGTTTTTCCGCCAGCTCCCGGATCTTGACCGGCCGCCCCATTTTCAGCACAAAAATGTCTCCACCCTGTCCCATGTAAGCGGCCTGCAAGACTAATTGGACGGCCTCGGGGATGGTCATGAAAAACCGCTCAATCTCCGGATGGGTAACATAAAGCGGTCCGCCCTGAGCCAACTGATTTTTAAAAATGGGGATGACACTGCCGGCGCTGCCCAAGACGTTCCCGAAACGAGTGATAACAAACTTGGTACGCTGGTCATCGGCATTACAGGCCTGAACATATTTTTCGGCAATGCGCTTGCTCACCCCCATGACGCTGGTGGGATTTACCGCCTTGTCAGTGGAAATCATAATAAAATACTCGGTCTCGGCCTGCAGGGCCGCCTGGACGAGATTGCGGGTCCCCAAAATATTATTATAAGCAGCTTCGATGGGAGAGCGCTCCATGAGAGGAACATGTTTATAGGCGGCGGCGTGGAAAATAATGTCAGGCTGATATTGATGCAAGAGTTTCTTCAGGCCGGCAGCGTCAT
>CALGOE010000280.1 GCA_937958145.1 uncultured Desulfobacca sp. | reverse complement strand
CTTCAGGGAAAACTTTGCAAAGCGCTGGGGGTCCTGGGCGAACCAGGTCCGCAGGTGCACATCTTTCACTTGGGCGTAATGCTGCTGCAGGCGTCGCCAACTGGTGGTGCTGGTGGGATCGATCTTTGGGAGCATGGCTAGGTGTCCTTCCAAGGCAACGGGTTACGGGTAAAAAGTCAATGAGGGATTAGGTTATTCTTCCCCCCAGAGCTGCCAGGCGGCCCAAAGTCTCGGGTCGGGGTGGCTGTGGCGCAGCTGTTGGCGGGCCTGGAAAACGGCCTGACCAGGGCTTTGGCCGTCAAGGAGGGAAGTATAGACCTGCTGATAAAACTCCTGGGCCGTGGTGGCCGGCAGCGGCCAGAGGTTAACCAGCACGCTTCTGGCTCCGGCATAGAGGAAAGCTCGGGTCAGGTGGCTTACCCCCTCGCCGGCCAGGGTTTGGCCGCGGCCGATAATGACGTTGTCCAGGGCCACCAGATGGGCCCCCAGCGGGAGCTCCAGGATGGCGTTCAGGGTTAAAGGCCCGTTCAGCAATGAGGCCTTGGTCTCAGGGCCCAACAGCAGAAAAGGCTGCAGGATACCCTGAATAACGTCGCTGCAATCCGTGGCGGCGGCCACATGCAGAAATTTATAATCGGCCAGGGGGGCGCGGCGCAGGTTCTCGGCCGTGGCCTGGGGGCCCTGGAGCAGGTCCGGGGCTGCGGAGTTTTTGGCAAAAAGCTCTGCCAGTTCCTGGAGCATGGACTCGCTTGCCGGCCGGAGTGGATAAAGGAGCCATTGGTCGTGGCGGCTGCCGGGGGTGGTCGGCCCCCAGTCCTTGTGGGCCGCCAGCGCCCGGAAGCCGGCGGGCGTCCAGGCCAAGGGCGGGGTGGGGCGGAAATCCATTCTGCCAGCCGATCCTAACGGCGAACCGGTGGGAAAGGTGGTTGTCCATGGCTGCCCCACTCCCAGGAAAGGCCGGGGTTTGGGCTCGGTGGGCCGGCCCCGTTGCTGGGTCAGGACGGCCGTGGACGGATAATAGACCACAGTCGGCTGATTGCCCACAAAAGCGGCAGGCGCACCGTCTTCGCCGGCAGCGCTGATCAGGGCCTCAAAGGGGAGGAGGTTGAGAATCCCATCCGGGATGATGATTATCTTCTCCCAGGGGGCTACTGTGGCCAAAGGTTTGGCCAGGAGCAGTTCATAGAGTTCCTGGGCGGCGCTCCGGGACCAACCGGCGGCGTCGGCCTGCAACACCGGGGCCAGCAACTGCCTGACTTTTTCGGCCAGGGCAGAGCGGCCCAGGGGCAGAGGATGAATGTAAGCCACCTCCGAGGGGCGCACTACCAGGATGCAGCCCTCGGCGTCCCCCAGAATATATTCGATGAGGACTTCATCCGAGGCCAGGGGGACGTTGCTGACGGGGTGGGGCGGGGGAAAATACAAAGCTGCGGCCAAAGGTTGGCTGAAGGCCAATTCTGCTTGGATCGAGGCCAATTCCGCAATGAGTCTGTCCCGGGTGGCGATGGCCTCGGCCAGGGCCTCTTTTCCGCCTTTGACGGCCCGTTCCCACTGGCTGGCATTGGCGGCAAGGCGTTGCTGCAGGGTGCGGAGGCGCAATTGCAGCTCCGGGGCGAGGTCTCCCCGCTGGATCTCGGCGGGAGCCCGATTGCAGGCCGCCAGGAATCGTTGGCCTTTGACCAGGGCAGACAGGGCAAAGGCCGCATTCCGGGGATCCCGACCCAGCTCCTGGAGTTCGGGGGGGAGAGGAGCACCCTGGGCATCGAGGCGGAGGAGAACGGAGAGCAGCGTCTCTTGCGGCTGGCGGGATTGCCACCATGCCTGCAAGCCCGGCTGCGGACGATCTCCCCACGGCGAGAGTTTGGCCGCACCCTGGACGGCCTCCCACAGGGCCACGGCGGCTTCCGGCAGCATGCCGACTCCGGCCAAGGCCCGGCCTTTCTGCGTATGCCAGCGCACCTGGAAGGCTGGCGACGATACCAGGGGAGGGGGGGCTTCCTCCAGCAACTGCCAGGCTTCAGCGTACCGGCCCAGGGCCAGGGCCACCTCAATCTGCACTTCCCGCGTCTTGATCCGGTCGAACGCGGCCTCAGCCTTTTTGATCTCCCCGGCTTCCAGATAACCGAAACCCAGGCTGGCTAAAATCCAGTCGGTCTCAACCGCAGCGGCGTCCCG
Source organism: uncultured Desulfobacca sp. (assembly GCA_937958145.1). Taxonomy (GTDB): domain Bacteria; phylum Desulfobacterota; class Desulfobaccia; order Desulfobaccales; family Desulfobaccaceae; genus Desulfobacca. Next base: position 2,362 of record CALGOE010000280.1, on the reverse strand, counting down.
GGACGGCTCGGTGAGTTTGACGGCCTGGAGCCAAAATGGCAGCGCTTTGGCAGAGTCGCCCATGACCTCAAGCAGAGTGGCCAGCCGCACTGCAAGCAGAGCCATCTCCCGGGGAGACGGCTCCTTGGCTTTGGCCAGGGCGGCCAGGCTCTGCTCAAAGAGGGCCAGGGCAGGGGCGAACCAACCCAGGGCTTCAGAAAGCCTGGCCAATTGGGCCAACGCCAGGGCGGTTGCCGGGTGGTCGGCGCCCAGGACCTTTTCCCTGATCTGCAGGGCTTTCTGGATCAGGAGGAGGGCCTGCTCGTATTCTCCCCGGGCTTGTCGGAGGGACGCCAGGTCCAGATAGGTGCCGGCCAGGTCAGGATGGTCGGGGCCGAGGGCCTTTTCCCGAATCTGCACAGCTCGTTCCAGGAGAGGCAAACCCAGATCAAACTCCCCCATGGCCTGATAAACCTTGGCCACATTGGTGAGGGCCGCAGCGGTGGCGGAGTGCTCGGGTCCCGGGTTTTTTTCCATGATTTTCAGCAGATTTTGGTTCCAGGCCAGGGCCTTGGTGTAGAGCCCGAGATCAAGGGCCATGGCCGCCAGGGTGTGCAGGCTGGCCAAGGTGTCCGGATGCTCGGCACCCGAAGTTTTCTCCCGGATCTGATGCAGGCGCTGCCACAAGACCAGGGTCTGGTCAGGTTGACCGGCTTCTTTGTGGGTTTGGGCCAGGGTCATCAGGGTAGCGAGCAGGTCGGGGTGTTCGGTGCCCAGAGCCTTTTCCTGGGCTTGGAGTATGCGGCTGTACAGGGGTACGGCCTTGGCCGGTACGCCCAGGTCCCGATACACGCCGGCCAGGGTGCTGAGGCTGGCCAACGTCTCCACATGGGACGGGCCCAGAGAACGCTCCCTGATCTGCAGGGCCTGCTGGGCCAGGGCCTGGGCGCGGGCCCAATTGCCCATGGCCTGCTCCAGGATGGCCAGGTCATGATAACTGGCGGCCAGATCCGGGTGTTCCGGCGGCCGTCGTTGTTCCCGGACGGCCAGGGCCCGTTCCAGGAGGGGCCTGGCCTTGGCAAATTCCTTCTGCCGGGCATATAACAAGCCAAGATCACTAAGACTTTGCACCGCCAAGGGGTGCTCCAGGCCCAGGGCCTTTTGGCGGACTTGCAGCGCCTGTTCCAGGGCAGCCTGGGCCTTTACGTAAAAGCCCATATCCCGGTAGAGGTTCCCCAGGCTGGCGAGGCTTTGCGCCGTGGCCGGATGCAGCTTGCCCAGGGCCCGTTCGTGCATCTGTTGCGCCTTTTCCAAAAACGGCAGGGCCTGCTGATAGCGTCCCCGGCGCCGATGATATTCACCCACGAGATTCAGGCTGGCAGCCAGGTCAGGACTATTGTGTCCCAGGGTTTTTTCCCGGATGGCCAAGGCCCGCTCCAGGAGGGGCAGGACCTGGCTTTCCTCCCCCTTGTCCTGGTAATACTGGGCGAGGGCCAGCAGGCTGGTCGCAGTCTCGGGGTGGTCCGCCCCCAATAATTTTTGCCGCAGCTGAAAAGAGCGCTCCAGGAGGGGACGGGCCTCCTCCAACGCTCCCTGGCGGCGATAGACCTCTCCCAAATGCATGAGACTGGCGGCGGTATCAGGATGAGAGACACCCAGGGCCTTGAAGCGGATCTGCAGGGCCCGGTTTAGCAGGGAAAAGGCCTCAGCCAGGGAGTCCAGCTCTCCATACAGGAGGCCGGCCACGGTAAGGGCGGCGGCAGTATCAGGGTGCTCCGGCCCCTTTTCCTGAAAACGGCTCTGCAGGGCCTGCAGCGCCAACGGCAGGGCCTCCCGATAGTGGCCGGCCCGCTGCAGTTGTCGGACCTGTTCCTCCAGGGCAGCCCCGTCGGGCCGTGGTGGCCCGGCACTCCAGGCCGAAAAGGGAAACAGAAGCAGCCAGACGGCCAGCCAGGCAAGGAAACAAATCTGATCAGGGACGGCCGGGGCAACCCTGTCGCCCTGCCAGCGGCGAGGGGCTGGAACCGGCCGGGCTGCCGGGCCTCTTGGGAGTGGCATCAAGGATTGTCCTGTGGTCGAAAGTAGCCCGAGGAGAACATTGGCAAGAGAAAGAACCACTCTCACGGGTTGTTTTCATCAATAAGATAATTAGTGCCCATCCGGAAACGATTTTCATGAGCGCTGTTGCCATGGTGGCACCGGGTTTCCGGCCGGTGCCACCAGGAACCGTCCAACGACCAAAGATGATCAGTTGTGAAGATAAACCCGGAGTCAATTGGGACCGTAGGGGCGAGCCGGCGGCTCGCCCCTAGTGCGCCTGGAAGCAGGCGCCATTTGAGAGGTGGAAGTCCTCTCCTGGGAGATGCTCGCTCCCAGTAGTCGA
>CALGOE010000279.1 GCA_937958145.1 uncultured Desulfobacca sp. | reverse complement strand
GTGCCAGAGCCGGCCGTCCAGGACCAACCCGCCGCCGACGCCGGTTCCCAAGGTAATCCCCAGGAGATGGCGCTCCCCCCGGCCGGCGCCATAGGCCGCCTCCCCCCAGGCAAAGAGATTGGCGTCGTTATCCAGGACCACCGGCCAGGGCAACAGGCGGCGCAGGGCCGGACCTAAAAGAAAACCATCCAGGGCGGGGATGTTGGGAGCCTTGACCACCAGGCCCTGGTCCGGGTCCACCAGACCGGGGATGCCCAGACCCACCGCCGCCACGTCTTCGGCCGTCCGTCCGGCCTGATGGGGGAGGGCGGTGATGCCGTCGGCCAGCCGACGGACCAACGACTCCAGGCCGCGACCGGCCTCGGTGGCCTGGCTCTGCCGGGAGACGATCGCGCCGGCGGCGTTGATCAACGCCAGCCGCAGATTGGTCCCGCCCAGATCTACCGCAATGACGCAATCTGCCATTGCCATCAACCTCCTTCCTGCCGACCGGGGTTAGGGAAAGGCCCCAAACCTGGGTCGTAACGAGGGGGCACAGACCTTGCCCCCGCCCATAACAACATTTTTGCCATCAAAGGCTTAGGTAGGGTGCCAGCTCGGCCGCCGCAATAGCTCCCGGCCGCAGCAGGCGGGCGGGTGCCTGCGCCACGTCCACGATCGTCGAAGGCAGGCCCCCCGGACAGGGGCCGTCCGCCACGATAAGATCAATCTTGGCGCCAAGGGCGGCCTGAACCTGCTTGGCTGTCAGCGGCGGCTCCTGACCCGAGAGATTGGCACTGGTACCGGTGATGGGACCACCGAAAATTTCCAGCAACCGGCGGGTCAGAGCCCAGCCCGGCTGGCGGACGCCGATAGTGCCGCTGCCGCCGGTCAACGGCAATGGTAGATCAGGCCGGGCCGGCAGGATGAGGGTGAGGGGCCCGGGCCAAAACCGGGCCATGAGGGCCTCGGCTAACGGCGGTATGGCCGCGGCTACTTTTGTCAGCATGGCTCGATCGGCTATCAGGACCAGCAGGGGCTTGGTGCTGGGGCGCTGTTTTACCGCCAAGAGACGGGCCAGCGCCGCTTCGTTGCGAGCGTCGGCGGCCAGGGCATAGAAGGTTTCGGTGGGGCAGGCCACCAACCCCCCGGCGGCCAAGACTGCGGCGGTTTCCTGCAAAACCTGGTCATGCTGCGGCCCTTGCCACACCCGAAATTCAGCCATGCCTCATCTTATCTTCTGGTCCCCTCCCTTGACAAGACCATGCGCCAGTTTTTTCTCAGCAGTCCCGACAACGCCAGAGCCCTTGACGCGGCGCCCCTGACAGGCCACAATAAAACGGTTGGGGGGGACCCAAGGCGGCGCCCCTGTTTCGTTGGCAACGAACTTTTCACTATCCGGGCCGGCCTGGCGTCTTGTCGCCACCGTCGCCGGTTTCGGCCTGCGCCCTGGGATTATTATGTCTCCCATGACCATCCGGCAGGAATGTTATGCCTGTCTGACCAGACTCATTGACCAGACCGTGGCGCAGGCCACCGCTGACCCGGTCCTGCAAGCAGCCGCCCGCGGCCAGGCGGAAGCGGTTTTGGCCGCCGAGTTTTCCCCTGCGGCCATTCCCGCGGTCATTGCCAACAGGTTCCATTCTGTGATCAAAAAGGTGACGGGCAATCCGGATCCCTTTCGGGCCCGCAAACAGCAGGAGACTGAACTGGCCCGGACCCTGGCGGCCCAGCAGCTCCAGCGCCGGCCCCGTCAGCCCGACGACCTGCTGGCCCTGGCCGCGGCCGGCAATGCCTTGGATTTCTTCCGGAACACTGCGGCCGTGGTCCAGGATATGGTCTCGCCGGTGATTTTTGCCGCCTCGGATCTAAACGCCTGGTGGCGGCGTCTGCATGGCCAGCCGGGTTTACTCCTCTATCTGGCCGATAACGCCGGCGAACAGTTCTTTGACCTGCCTCTGGTGCATCTCTTGCGGGATCTGGGGTGGCAGGTATACTATGTGGTCAAAGGGAGTCCGATTCAGAATGATCTGACCCGGGAGGATTTGGCCGCCTCCGGTCTGGCCGCCGCCCTGGCCCCGGTGGTGGATACCGGCGCTGCCACGGTGGGACTGGAACTGGCCCTGACCAGCCCGGATTTTCAAGCCCTGTTTGCCCGAGCCGATGTTATTGTGGCCAAAGGCATGGGCCATTACGAGACCCTGGCCCATCGTGTGGAGGCGCGTCTTTTTTTCCTGTTGCAGGCCAAGTGTGCCCCCGTGGCAGCCTCTCTGGGAGTGCCCCTGGGTGCCTTTGTCCTGCGCCAGGCCGGCAGATAGGGCCTTCATTGTTCCATGATCGCCAAGCCTGACAAGATGGTGCAGAAAAGCGGCCACGGCCGTTCGGTCCGCCGGCCCTGCGAGTCAAGGGGATAAGCCGCCATGGCCATTCCCATCCGCGGCCAGGCCTCCCGCCGGGCTTGGCCCTTCGCCACCCTTGGCCTGATCGGCCTGAACCTCATTATCTTTTTCTTCCAGTTGCAGCTTGGAGAAGACGCCACCCTCAGGCTTTTCTGGCAGGGTGGGGCCATACCGGCGAAACTGTCCCAGGTGAAGCTTTTTGGCTCATGGCAATCCCTGAAGTTGCTGGCCACCATGTTCACCTCCCTTTTTCTGCACGCCGGCTGGGTGCACCTGATAGGCAATCTGTTATTCCTCTGGGTGTTTGGCGAGGCTTTGGAAGATGAGCTGGGTCACTGGCGGTTTCTGGGATTTTACCTTTTCTGCGGCTTTTTTTCGCTCCTCATCCATGCCCTGGTGGCCAGCCGGTTGTCGGTGCCCATTATCGGGGCCAGCGGCGCCATTGCCGGCCTGCTGGGCGCCTATCTCATCCGCTACCCCCAGGCCCCGGTGCAGACCCTCGTCTATCTGCTGGTGCGTTTTCAGATTGTGGCGGTGCCGGCCTATGTCTGGCTGGGCTTCTGGCTGCTGTTGCAATTCTACGGCCTGCGCCAGGGCGGGCCGGTGGCCTGGTTTGCCCATCTGGGAGGGTTTCTCACCGGTCTGCTTGCGGTGGGACTCTTTGTGCCGGCCACGGCCCCGGCGGCTCGGACCAGAAAAGCCTCGCCCCGCAGGAAAAGCCGGCGCCGCTGAGTCCGGAAAAGCACTTGCACCGCCAGGCGATATTGGTTAGATAGTAGTGGCTGACGAAAGGAGCACGCTATGGGGGTTTATGCCAAATCTCTGAGTTTTACCCGCTATTTTGTCCGGGGTGAGACTCCTGCTGATTTTTATAGTTGGGTGGATGAACGGCTGCAGGCCTTTCTTTTCCGGGATATTGACGACACGACCGATGAAAAGGCCTGGGGCTGGGTGGAATTGGATAATCTGCTGCAGACCTCCTTTGGCGGGGGCCAGGCCCACAAGGGCGAATACCTGGCCTTTTCCTTGCGCGTCGACACCCGCAAGGTGCCGGCTGCGGTTTTGCGCAAACATCTTTTGCTGGCGGAACGCGCCCTCCTGGAGCAGCAGAAATTCCGCCGCCTGAGCCGCCATCAGAAACTGGAAATGAAAAAGACGGTGCTGCAGGACCTCCTCCGCCGCCAGATGCCCCAGCCCAACCTCTTTGATGTGGTCTGGCATCCGGCCCGCCAGCGCCTCTGGCTCTTTGCCACCAGCCCGAAGATCCGGGAGATCTTCGAGACCCTGTTCCGGGAAACCTTTGAGATGGACCTTTACCTTCTCTTTCCGTATACCTTGGCCCAGGATATCCTCGATCCCGCGGCTCAGGACAGATTGGAGTTGCTGGAACCGGCCGTGTTTGCCTTGCCGGCGGCCAGGTGATAAGGACGGCCGGGGGGTTCCTCCGTATGCCGTGCCGCTGGTCCCAAGGGATTTTTGTCCACTCTCTTCTGTGCAAAAAGGATTGATCATGCGTGATCTGGTAGAGTTACTCTTTGCTTATCGTTTCCTGGGCCGGGAGTTCCTGGCCTGGCTCTGGTTTCAGAGCGAAAGCACCGGTGAGAACCTGCTCTCCGTGCCCGGCCAGGAACCGGTCAACCTCGCCATCGGCGATAAGATGGTTTTGGAAACAGGCGATGGGGAGTACCGGGAAACCCTGGTGCTGCAGGGCAGCCACTCCGAACACCGGGAGGCGCGCCTGGGACTGCTCCAGGGCAAACTCCCGGAAGAGATGCAACTCCGAGTGCAGCGGGGTCAGGATGAATGGCAGTTTACCCTGAAGGCCGCCACCCTGGAGATCAAAGGTCTGAAAAATAAAAACGCCCCTGGCCTCCCGGAAGGTGAGGACGATCAGGAAGGGTATTTTTTTGACCAGATGTATCAGGTGGAGGCAGTCTCCGAGATTCTGGACGGCCTCTTTCGGGCCTTTTTACAGGTCCGCCTGTCCCCGGCCTGGGATCAGGAAGAATTGCCCCGCCTGCAGGAGTGGCTGGAGGCCTGAAGGGAACGCCGCGGCCGGGGCGGCTTCAGAATGTTAACCGTGAGCGGCTAAACCGGCAATCGTCAGGAGAAGTGCGGAGACGTGCCCGAACTGCCCGAAGTGGAGGTTATTCGCCGGGGGTTGGCCAAAAAACTCATCGGCCAGACCTTTCTCCATGTCCAGCGCAATGACAAACGCCTGCGCCGCCAATCCGAGGCCGCAGCCCTGGCCGCTCTGTGCGGCAAAACGGTCACCCGCCTCAGCCGGCGGGGGAAATATCTCCTCATCCAGGTGGATGACGGCCAGACCCTCGTGGTCCATCTGGGGATGACCGGGCGGCTTTTTGTCCTGCCCGCGTCCTGTCCGCTGCCGTCCCACGCCCATCTGGTCCTCACCTGTCAGAGCGGCCAACGTCTGGTGTATCAGGATGCGCGCCGTTTCGGTCAATTGGTCCTGTATCCTGCCGGCGTCCGGCCACCAGAACTGGCGCAGGTGGGTCTGGAGCCCTGGTCCCGGCGGCTGACCCCGGAATGGCTGGCCCAAAAAAGCGCCGGTCTTACCCGCCCGGTGAAGAACTTCCTGCTGGACGGCCGTTTCATCGCCGGCATCGGCAATATCTATGCTTCGGAAATCCTCTTTGCCGCGGGCCTGCATCCCCAGACACCGGCTGGACGGCTGAGTCGGGCGCAATGGACTGCCGTGATCCAGGCCGGCCGCCGCATCCTGGCCAAAGCCATCCGGGCCGGTGGGACAACCATCGCCAATTTCGCCGATTGCGAGGGGCAGGCAGGGCTTTTTGCCGTGCAGTTACAGGTGTATGGCCGGGCCGGGGAGCCTTGTCCGGTCTGTGCTGCTCCCATCCAACGTCTGGTCCTGGCCGGCCGCAGCACCTTTTGGTGTCCACACTGTCAACCTGCCGCGGCTCTGGCGCCGCTCAGGCGCAAATCATATCAAACCGCCGGAGGTTAAACCCATGGCACAGCACTTATCCAGCCGTCCGGTCAGCGGCCTCCTGACCGGCTGGAAAAAAACTCTTTGCTCGCAGCTCCTGATCGTTGCGATTTTTCTAACCATTCCCGGATCCGCCGCCGCGGTTAAGTTGGTCAAAGGCCAGACCATCTATATCCCCAGTTATGCCAATATCATCAGCGGCAATCAGCGCATCGTCCTTAGGGCCAACCTTGTCGTCCACAATGCCGACCCGAGCCGCCCCATTGACCTTGTGCGTGTCGACCACTACGACACCAACGGCCGGTTGGTCGAAAACTACCTGCAGCAACCCCTGAAACTGCCGCCCCTGGGGGCAGCGCGGATCATTGTCAAGGCGCCGCGGTCCGGCGACGAGGGCGCCGGGGCCAATTTCATCGTGCAATGGCGGGCCCCGGATAGAGTCATTGAACCTCTGGTGGAGTGCATTATGGTGGGCGCGGCCGGAACCCACAGCTATTCGTTTTCCTCCCACGGCCGGATTATCCAGGAAGATCTTGAATAACCCCATATAAGCACCTCACACCTACCGGACGGCGTCCAAACGGCGGCGCGGTCCAGCTTAGGAGTAGGGTTTTTCCCTGATGAATCTACGGCAACGACAGCCTCGGGCCTTGGGCCTGTTTTCCGGCGGTCTGGACAGCATGTTGGCCGCCCTGGTCCTGCGCCAGCAGGGCGTCGAAGTTACCGGCTTGGTCTGGGTCACTCCTTTTTTCACCGCCGAACGGGCAAAGATCTCCGCCGCCGCCATCCAACTGCCCATCCTGATCGAGGATCTGACGGACCGTTATCTGCACCTGTTGTATGACCCGCCGCGAGGCTTCGGCAAATGGATGAACCCCTGTGTGGACTGCCACCTCCTCATGCTCCGGGAGGCCGGCAGGATCATGGAGGCGCGGGGCTTTGATTTTCTTTTTACGGGCGAGGTCGTGGGGCAACGGCCGTTCAGCCAGAACAAGGGTTCTCTGAATCTGATTGCCAAAGAATGCGGCTATGGGGACGTCTTGGTGCGGCCGCTGAGCGCCCGGCTCCTGAAAATGACCAAACCGGAGCGGGAGGGCTGGCTGGATCGGGAGCGTCTCCTGAACATCAGTGGTCGGGGGCGGAAACGCCAGATGGAATTGGCCGCCCAGTTCGGCGTCACCGACTACCCGGCCCCGGCCGGCGGCTGTCTGCTTACCAACCCGGGGTACGCTGGCCGTCTGCGGGACCTGGTCAATCACCTGCCCCAGGCCGAACTTACCCGCCGGGATCTGGAGCTGCTCAAACATGGGCGGCAGTTCCGCCTCAGCCCTACCCTCAAAGTCCACGTGGGCCGGGATCAACGGGACAACGAGGCCATGGAACAACTGGTCCGACCCGGCGACCTGCTCCTCAAGACCTTGGGCTACCCTGGTCCCTTGGTCCTGATTCCCCGGGCCCCCGACAACGCCGATCTGACCCTGCCCGCAACCTTGTGCGCCAGCTACAGCGACGCCCCCCTGGGGGCCCAGGTCGAGGTGCAGGTGGAAGGCGGCTCCCAGCCCCGGCGCATTCCCAGCCAACGGCAGGATCGGGAAATTTTCCAGGCATACCTGCTCTGATCTGGCGCAACGAATCTCCAGGCAAGCTCTTGGCCTAGTAAAAATCGCATTTTTGGGCTTTCGGTCTGGGCAAAAGCCCCTGCCGGGGTTGAGGAAGGGGTCAGGGGGCAGAAGCCCGGTTGCCTTACGGCTTCGGACTCATAAGAACCTAACCAGAGCCGCCATATTTTTGGTCGATTTTTTCTTTTTTATCGAGTATAGTTTAAAGTTAATTGTGGCTTGCCATCGAGAATGAACCCTCAGCCATTAGGAGCCCTATGCATTCTCCTCCTGACTTGGAAGTTGTCCGGAAACGGGTCCTGGAAAAGAAAATGAATTACCAGGAATACAATTTCGGACCGATCAAAGATGATGCCATCAAAACCTTTTTTGACCTGGCCCAGGAGTATGAAACCCTGGAAAACCTTTTCCGGGTGTGCGTGTCGGTCATTAAGGAATTCTTTGATCTGGAGAGCCGCCTCTTCCTGACCTGCAGCGGTTTGGGCTGTCTGGAATATGTCTGCAGCAGCCAGGAGGGGGTGCAAGCGGAGAAGACGCCGGCTCCGGAGGAAATTGTTCTCTCCAATACCGCCTATGGGAGCAATGACTCATGGATTATTCCGGTGCGGGGCAACCGTCTGCTGGTAGATCGTCTGCCATTTTTCACCAAAGAGCAGGTAATCGGCATGCTGGAGATTTTTCCGGCCAGCCATTTGACTGAGAATGATAAGTTTTTCTTTGAGAAATACGCCAATCGTTTGGGCTATGCCCTCCACAACAAGATCATCAACCTGCAGAATATCCAGCATATTCGCTTTATTAACAGCCTGGTGGGGGATATCGAACATAATGTCATCATCCCCAATATCTCGCTGAGCCTCTACCTGCGCCATGTCAAGAAAAAAGTCCAGTCCCTGCGTGACCTGGTGGAGCATCCTCCCGAGGCGGTCCAGCACTGCCAGGAATTCGTCGACGCGGTCCGGGAACTGATCAGGGGCATTGAAGGGGACTGCTATAATTTTGAAAAGCAATACCGGGGGGTAAGCCTTTTTTTGGAATCCCTGTTCCGGCCCAGCCACTTCCAGAAAGGCCACCTGGTCCTGCGCAAACGCCGCTGCAATGTCCGGAGCGAAATCATTCAGCCCCAATTGGAACTGTATCTCCCTAAACTGCAGGAGCGGCAGATCGAGATTGATGAAAGCCTGGGGGGGGTCCCGGCCGAAGACTTTACCCTCATGGTTGATAAGGGCCTGATTTCCCAGGTGTATGCCAATCTTTTTTCCAACGCCGTCAAGTATACCCGGCCGTCGCCCACGGGCCGGAAGTACATTTCCTATGGCCGGCGCCTCATCCCCAATTTTTTTGGTCCGGGCAAAGACGGCGTCCGTTTCAATGTCTTTTCTTCGGGTCCCCCCATCCCCCCCGAGGATCGGGCCTTGATTTTTGAAGAGGGTTACCGGGGCCACAATACCGAGAGCGAGGTGGGCACCGGGCGGGGACTCTATTTCATCCGCAATGTCATCGAGACCCACGGCGGCCAGGTGGGGGTGGACATAACTTCGGAGGGCAATGATTTTTATTTTGTCCTGCCGGTCTTTACCGATCAGGAGAATGCAGCCGCCGACCTGGCGCCAGAGACCAGCCATCCGTGAAGATAGCCCGGGGTTCATTGTGTATAGTTCTGCAACAGAATGCCCGTGGCGCCTGTATATTTTTGCAGCACAAAATTTATTAAGTTTTTCAGTTAGTTGTCAGGCGGCTTGGTCGTCTCGTTGATTTTTTCAACACAAGTTGCCCTCACCGGCCGGTCGTCCTCCCCCTCCCTAAATGCCGCTGCCGCCAATTCCAGGCCTTTCCCGGGAAAGAAAGGCCGTTTTTTCTTTTGGCACTCCCCTTGCATAAAGATAAGGCAAATGTGTTGTCGGAGATTACATCCAATGGAATCAGCCTGAAGGAGGTTGTCATCATGAATTCGGCCACTACTCGAGAAGATCGCGCTGCTCAGGTGCCCACTGCGGCCGCAGCGGTGAAGATGGTGGAAGTTTTTGGCTTCAAAGTGCCCACTTCCATGTATTATGTGCATCGGGGCCATGCCTGGGCGGTGTTGGAAGACACCGGCCAGGTGCGGGTTGGCATGGATGATTTTTCCCAGAAGATTTTGGGTCCGGCCGAAGCCATCGAGTTCCCCGTGGTAGGGCGGGAGTACTACCAGGATCACGTCTGTCTGGCCCTGATCCGTCAGGGGCATAAGGCCAAGGTCCTGGCGCCGATGGATGGTATCGTCCAGGAGATCAACGCCAAGGTGCAGGCGCAGCCCACTCTGGTGCATGACGATCCATATGGCGAAGGCTGGCTCTTCCGGCTCAAACCCACCAATCTGTCCCGGAATCTGGATACCCTGTATACCGGCGAGATCGTCGCCAACTGGATCGACCAGGAATCCCATCGGCTTCTGGGCCTCATGGAGACCACGGTCGGAGTGACGCTGCCCAGCGGTGGGAGCATTGTCGACGATGTCTACGGCCATTTCCCGGACCTGGGTTGGCGCCGGCTGGTGCAGGAATTTTTCCTGCGGGATCTTACCAAGACCTGGAAGAAAAGGAGTTGAGCCCGTGGCGGTCTGGTCAGGCGGCAGAAGCGGCCCGGCACCGGGAGGTCTGCCGCCTGTAGCCTGCCCATCCTCAGACCTCCGGTAGTGTGTGGGAAGGATGAACCATGAAACCTCAAGAACAGAAAAAATATTGCGTCTGGATGGAGGCCGGTGTCATTGACTATAAGGTCTGTGACAATAACTATGACTGCACCACCTGCACGTTCGACCGCTCCATGAAACAGACGGCTGCCGCCAATCTGGCCCTGATGCGGGCCGGTCAGACGCCTCGGGGCAAAAAGGGCAGGATCATCCCGTGGCAGGAGAAAATGCGGCAGCGGTCCGGACTGCAGCAGCAGTGTCGGCACATGTTAACCCATCGGGTTCCGGCCTATTTTTGCGGCAATAACTACGAGTGTCAGCGTTGCCCGTTTGACCAGATGCTGGAAGACCAATGGCAGCTCTTTACCCCTCCGGTCCGGCCCAGCCTGCAGGAGGTATTCGGCATCCCGGTTCCTACCAGCTCCTATCTCCATCAGGGCCATACGTGGGCCACGGTGGAGGACGGCGGCCGGATCCGTTTGGGGTTGGATGCCTTTGTCCAAAAAGTCTTTGGACCGGCCGAGGAGTTGCGGCTGCCGCGGCTGGGGGAGGTCTTCAGCCAAAACCGCATTGGGCTGGACATCGCCCGGCAGGGGCACCGGGCCCCGGTTTTGGCACCGGTGGACGGCATTGTGGAAGCGGTCAATCCCGAAGTGCGCAAACACCCCGAGCGGCGGCCACGGT
>CALGOE010000278.1 GCA_937958145.1 uncultured Desulfobacca sp. | reverse complement strand
AGGAAGAATAAATAATCACCTCAGATTTGTCAAACAGTAATATCCCGCCGGGACAAAACCCCCCGGACACCAAGGGCAGAAGGATAAAGTTATGACAAAATCGCAATGGTGGGAAATATCTTTTGTCGTTGCCACCTTCCTGGTCCTGACCGCTTATCACGGCTATTGGCTCCATCAGGTGAAACGCCAACCGCTGCGGACCTATTTGGGCATTACCAAACACCTGCGGCGCATGTGGGTGGAATCAATCATGAAAGAGCGCCGGGATATCCTGGCCGTGCAGACCCTGCGCAACTGGATCATGGCCTCCAGCTTCCTGGCCTCCACCGCCATCCTCATCGGTTTGGGCCTGCTGAGCCTCCTCTTTAAACCGGAGCATATAACTGAACTGCCCTTTGATTTCACCCAGATCTTCACCCGCCTGCGGGCCCTGTTTTTCGTCAAGGTTCTGTTATTGATACTCCATTTCTTTTTCGCCTTCTTCAGCTTCACCCTGGCCATGCGTTACTTTAACCACGTCAATTTTATGATCAATGTCCCCCTGGAATGCGATGCCATGCTCAACACCGCCTACGTGGCCAATATCCTGAATCTGGGAAACATCCACTATACCCTGGGCATGCGGGCCTATTACCTGGCGGCGGTGGTGGCCTTGTGGCTCTTCGGACCGGAATGGATGTTTCTGGGAGCCGTGATCATGGTCATCATCTTATACCGCCAGGATCACTGTTGCGCTGAGGATTACGTGGGAGCATGCCCTTTGCCCCAGGATTGGCAGCCTTGAGCAAGGCCGAGCCGCCGGCCCCGTCTGGCCGGCACGGCCGGGGCAAGTTTTTCCTTGCCAAACAAAATTAATTTTATTATTATTACTTTTTTAGTATCTTGAGGAGGCGGAAGTTATGGCGCGCATCTGTGAAGTCTGCGGCAAAGGGCCGCAGGTGGGAAATAATGTCTCCCATGCCAATAATAAAACCAAACGCCGCTGGCTGCCCAATCTCAGGCGGGTCCGGGCCCTGTACAATGGCCAAGTGCGGTATATCATGGTCTGCACCCGCTGTCTGCGCTCCGGACGGGTGCTCAAAACAGCTTGAGCGGTGCCTCATCGGGTCCTGAGTTGACGCCGGCAACAGGCCGGGCCGGGCTCGCCCCGGCCAGGGGATCGGCCCGGGAAATTCCTGGTTGCCGCCGCCCCTGCCCCCGGTCAGCCCATCAACCGATGCACCCCAATGACGTTTTTCACCCGTTTAATGCTGCTCAGCACCTTTCCCAAATGGGCCGTGTCCGTCACTTCGATGGTGAACCAGGCCACGCTTTTTTGATCTACCGTCGTCTCGGCATTGGCCTTGACCACGTTGGCCTCGGCCTGTTTCAGGGCATTGGTGATTTCCGCCAGCAAACCCGGCTTGTCAACCGAAATCACCTGGATGCGGACCGAATGGCGGCCGCCGGCCACCCCATCCCACGCCGCCGGAACGTGCCGCAGGCTTTCGGTGCGGGCCAGGATCGGACAGGCGCTGCGGTGAATGGTGACCCCCTTGCCCCGGGTGATATAACCGGTGATCTCATCCCCGGGAATGGGCATGCAGCAACGGGCCAGATTGATCAGGATATCATCCAAACCCTTGACCCGAATGCCCCCCCGGTCTGCAGCCGTCGCCTTGCTCACGGCCTTGGAGGGCACCTCCTCGGCCGGGGGCTCCTCTTTGGGCAGCAGTTTGCCGATAATCTGATTGGCGCTGATCTTGCCAAAACCCACCCCGGCCAGCAGGTCGTCGACCCGGACAAAAGACAGGTCCCGGGCCACCTTCTGCAGCGCTTCCTCCGATTTCAGCAACTTTCCCAGATTTAACCCTGCCCGGCGAAATTCCCGCTCCAGAATCTCCTTGCCCAAAGCAATGCTGCGTTCCCGTTCTATCGTCTTGAGATACTGCTTAATGCGGCTGCGAGCCCGGGCGGTGCGCACGAACTGCAGCCAGTCCCGGCTGGGGGTATGCGTCGGGGAAGTGATGATCTCCACGTTGTCGCCATGCTGCAGCTCATACTTCAGGGGCACCATGCGGCCGTTGACCCGGGCCCCGGTGCAGCGATGGCCCACCTCGCTATGAATGGCATAAGCGAAATCCACCGGGGTGGAGCCGCGCGGCAGTTCCTTAATTTCGCCCTTGGGAGTAAAGACAAACACCACCTCGGGATAGAGTTCCATGCGGACCGTGTTCAGGAAATCCTGCGGGTTGGTCAATTCCCGCTGCCATTCGATGATCTGCCGCAGCCAGGAAAAGCGCAGGTTCTCATCCTCCTGGACCTGACGCCGTTCTTTATAGGCCCAATGCGCCGCAATACCCTTCTCCGCCACTTCGTCCATCTCTTGGGTGCGGATCTGGATCTCCATCCGTTCCCCATACGGGCCAATCACCGTGGTGTGGAGGGACTGGTAATGATTGGCCTTGGGCATGGCAATGTAATCCTTGAACCGGCCCGGCACCGGCCGCCACAACGCGTGGATGATCCCCAGGGTTTCATAGCATTCGGGTATGCTTCTGAGGATAATGCGAAAAGCAATGAGATCGTAGACCTGCTCCAGGCTGATCTGCTGGGCCTGCATCTTCCGGTAAATCCCGTAAAAATGCTTGGGCCGGCCCTTGACTTCCCCCGCCAGGTGGTGTTCACTCAGTTTGGCATTGATAATTTCCGTAATTTCTTTAATATATTTCTCCCGCTCCCCCCGCTTGCGGGCCAGACCGTCCTGAATGCGCTGATAAATTTCCGGCTCCAGGTAGTAAAAGGCCAGGTCCTCCAGCTCCACCCGGATATGACCCATGCCCAGGCGGCCGGCCAGCGGCGCAAAAATATCCAGGGTTTCCTGGGCGATGCGTTTCTGGCTCTCCGGCTTCATGAAACCCAAGGTGCGCATATTGTGGACCCGGTCAGCCAGTTTTACCAGAACCACCCGGATGTCATGGGCCATGGCCAGGATCATCTTCCGGAGATATTCGGCCTGCTGATCAATCTTTTTGTCAAAGGAAATCTGGCTCAGCCGGGTGACGCCGTTGATGATATCCGCCACCTCTTCTCCGAAAAGTTCATCAATATCGTCCAGGGTGGCGTGGGTGTCTTCCACCGTGTCATGCAGCAGGCCGCAGGCCACGGAGACCGGGTCCAGGCCCATTTGCGCCAAAAGATAGGCCACTTCCAAAGGGTGGGAAAGATAGGGTTCGCCGCTCAGGCGCACCTGGCCATCATGGGATTGGGCCGAAAAAACATAGGCTCGTTGGATGAGGGCAATGTCCGCCCCCGGATGGTGGCTGAGGACCTCGTCGATGATATCATTAATGCGGATGATGCGGGCTGCCATACAGGCCTGATCTTAGGTTTGCATTTCCGCCCGGACCCGTCGTTGCAACTCTTCCACCAAGGCGGTAAGAGGCAGCACCTCCATCTGACGAGTTCGGCGGTTGCGGACTTCGGCGGCGTTTTGGGCCAGGGTTTTGGGACCCAGAACGACCCGGAACGGGATGCCCAAAAGATCGCCGTCTTTAAATTTTACGCCCGGACGTTCATCCCGGTCGTCAAAGAGAACCTCGAGGCCCGCCGCCGCCAGGTCCTGATACAGGGCCTGGGCCGCAGCCATGGTCTGGTCGTCTTGCAGGGCAATGGGAATCAACAGGACCTGGAAGGGGGCCAGAGGCACCGGAAAAATAATCCCGTCAGCATCGTGATTCTGTTCAATGGCTGCCGCCACTATACGGCTGACGCCGATACCATAACAGCCCATATACATGGGCTGTTGTTGTCCGTTGCCGTCAAGAAAGGTCGCCTGCATGGCCTGGGAGTATTTATAGCCCAACTTAAAAACAT
>CALGOE010000277.1 GCA_937958145.1 uncultured Desulfobacca sp. | reverse complement strand
GGGCATCATCGGGGGCATCTCGATTTTGGGGACCACCGGGCTGGTCAAACCCTTTTCCCACGCCGCCTATCGGGCGACCATTGCCGCCAGCCTGAAGGTGGCCAAAGCCATGGGGGCACGGGAAGTGGTCTTCACCACGGGCAGCAAGAGCGAAGAGGCCCTGCAGGGTCTTCTGCCCCATCTTCCTGCCGAAGCCTTCGTGCAGATGGGTGATTATGTCCATTTCTCCCTGAAAAGCGCTGACTATGAGGGGTTTGCCCACATTACGGTGGGCGCCTTTTTCGGCAAGGCCCTGAAAATGGCCCTGGGATTCGGCCAAACCCATGCTTCCCAGGGGTTGATCGATTTTTCCCGGGTGGCCCGCTGGCTGCAGGCTGCCACCGGCGACCGGAACGCAGCGCAGTTGGCGAGCCGGGCCAATACGGCCCGGGAAATCCTGGAGATGCTGCCCAGGCAGCACCTTCCCGCCGTGATGGCTGAGGTCGGCGCCAGGATGCTGGCGGCGCTGCGGGGCCATGCCGGACCCCGCCCCGGGCTTACCGCCATCATTATTGATTTCAACGGCTTGCCGCTTTTCTGGCAGAGCACTGCCGGGTGCTCGCCATGATTCCCATCCAGGTAGTGGGTCTGGGGATGTCGCCGGGCGATCTCACCCCCCGTCTGCGCGACGTTATGGCGCGGGCCCAGGTGCTGGCGGGCGGTCGGCGCCTTCTGGCTTATTTCCCGGCTCACCCGGCCGAAAAAATCCCTCTGGGCAAGGACCCGGCCGACACCATACGCAAACTGGGCGAGCTGGCCCAGGACCGGTTCGTGGTGGTGCTGGCATCGGGAGACCCCAATTTTTTCGGCATCGGGCCGTTGCTGGTGCGGCTGCTGGGGCCCGAGAACGTGGTGCTGCACCCGAACATCACCGCAGTCCAGGCGGCTGCGGCCCGCCTCAAAGTTCCGTGGCATCAGGCCCAGGTGGTGAGCCTGCACGGCCGGGATTGGCAGGCGCTGGCCGCTGCCCTGGACAAGCCCGGGACAGTGTTCATTTATACCGATCCGGTGCACACCCCGGGGGCGATTGCCCGGTTTCTCTTGGCGCGCCGGCAGCATCAGGCCCGGCTCTGCGTCCTGGAGGACCTGGGGCAGGAAACCGAGCAAGCTGTCTGGCTGAGCCTTAAGGACGCGGCGGACCGCACGTTTTCACCCCTGAATGTCGTCTTCCTGGAGATCACCGCCGCCTCTCCGCCGGACCCACCGAAGGCAATTCCGGCCCTCCATTTGGGGATGCCGGAGGAGGCTTACTCGCCCGAGGGGGGGCTCATCACCAAGGCCGAGGTCAGGGCCGTGGTGCTGGCCAAACTGCAGCTTTATCCCGGCCAAGTGCTCTGGGACGTGGGCGCCGGCAGCGGTTCGGTGGGGCTGGAAGCCAGCCTCTTCCTGGGATCGGGGCGGATTTTTGCCGTGGAAAAAAATCCGGCCCGGCTCGCCCGGATTGCCGCCAACCGGGAAAAATTCCGGGTGGCGAACCTGGAACCCATTGCCGGGCAAGCTCCCCAGTGTCTCCAGGGCTTGCCCCCTCCCGACCGGGTCTTTATCGGGGGTGGCGGCAACGCCGTGGGGGACATCCTCACCGCGGTCTTGCGCCGGCTGCGGCCGGGCGGCAGAGTGGTCCTCACCGCCAGCCGCCTGGAAACCCTGGAACAAGCCCGCCAGATTTTGCAGGCCGCTGAGCGGCAGCCGGAGGTGGTGCAGCTCCAGGTCAGCCGGGCCCAGCCCTTGGCCGGGGGCAGTTATTTCCAGGCCCTCAATCCGGTCTGGATCATCACCGCGTAGCTCAAGACGAGGTATTATGGCAGATCAACATCCCATCCTTTTTCTGGGGGCCGGCCCTGGCGACCCGGAGCTCATCACGGTCAAAGGCATGCGGGCCCTGGCCCAGGCGCAGGTGGTCCTCTATGCCGGTTCCCTGGTCTCCCCGGCAGTGCTGGCCTGGGCCCCGCCCACAGCCACCTTGATTGACACTGCTCCCTTGACCCTGGAAGAGATCGTCGCCCACCTGCGCCAGGCATACCGGGCCGGCCAACGAGTGGTGCGGGTGCATTCCGGGGACACCAGCCTGTTCAGCGCCATGCAGGAGCAGCTCGAACTTCTGGAACAAGAAGGCATCCCCTGCCAGGTGATTCCCGGGGTGACGGCGGCTTCGGCGGCTGCCGCGGCCCTGGGCCAGGAATTGACCCTGCCGGAAGTGACCCAGACGGTCATCCTGACCCGGGCCGCCGGCCGCACGCCGGTGCCGGAGAGAGAAAACCTGCGGGCCCTGGCGGCTCACGGTGCCACTTTGGTTATCTATCTCAGCATCGGACTTTTGGAGCAGGTGGCGGCGGACCTGGCCACGGTATACGGCCCGGAGGCCCCGGTGGTCGTAGCCTACCGGGTGAGCTGGCCGGAGGAGCGCCTCCTCCGGGGCACGTTGGCGGATATCGCCGCCAAGGTCCGGCAGGCCAACATCACCCGGCAGGCTCTCATCATGGTCGGTCCGGCCCTGGCCGCCTGGGAAGGCCGCCTGCAAGCCCGCTCCCGCCTGTATGACGTGACCTTTAGCCATGGTTGGCGGGATGCCGCCGGTTAGAGTGGTGGCCTTGACTCCTGGCGGGGCCCGGTTGGCCCGCCGCCTCTGCCAGGCCCTGCCCGAGGCGAGCTGTTGGCTGCCCTTCGCCAGGGCCACCCGGGGAGACCAGGCCTTTGACGACCTGGGCGCTGTTTTTGCCCGCGCCTTTGCCGAAGGCTGCCCTTTGGTGTGCATCATGGCGGCCGGCATCGTCGTCCGCCATATCGCCCCGCTGCTTCAGGGCAAAGACCGTGATCCGGCCGTCGTCGTCGTCGACGAAGGGGGGCGCTTTGCCATCAGCCTGCTCTCCGGCCACCTGGGGGGCGCCAACGCACTGGCCCGGCAGGTGGCCGCGGCCCTGGGCGGCACCCCGGTGATCACCACCGCCACGGATGTCCAAGGGATTCCGGCCCTGGATGTTTTGGCCGCCCAGGCCGGGCTGATAATCGAGAATCTCGGCGGCGTCAAGGAAGTGTCCATGGCCCTGTTGTCCGGCCAGCCCGTCCGGCTGGTGGACCCGGAGGCCCGTCTCCAGGCCTCTTT
Source organism: uncultured Desulfobacca sp. (assembly GCA_937958145.1). Classification (GTDB taxonomy): domain Bacteria; phylum Desulfobacterota; class Desulfobaccia; order Desulfobaccales; family Desulfobaccaceae; genus Desulfobacca. Next base: position 2,962 of record CALGOE010000277.1, on the reverse strand, counting down.
GGCCGACTATGAGCACCTTTTCCAGGGGGAAAGAGATCTGGACGCAGCCCTGGCCGGTACTCCCCGGCCCACGGTGTACGTGGGCTGGGAGGAGCGGCCCTGGCCTGTCGGCTGGCTGCGCCTGCGGCCCCAGAACCTGATTGCCGGGGTGGGCTGCCACCGGGGCACCCCGGCTGAGGACATCGTAGATTTTTTACAAACGATCTTTTGGCAGGCCGGGCTTTCCCTCCTGAGTCTCAAGGCCCTGGCCACCGTTGCCGCCAAAAAAGACGAGCCGGGGCTGAGGGAGGCGGCCCGCCGGCTGAACGTGGAATTGTTATGGTTTACCGCCGAAGAACTACAGGACATCCCGGTGCCGCATCCCTCTTGGCAAGCGGCCCGGCATGTGGGGACCAAGAGCGTCAGCGAAGCGGCCGCCCTGAAAGCCGGACCGGGGACTCTCCTGGTGCCCAAACGCAAGAGCGCCAATATCACCGTGGCCGTGGCCCGGGTCGGCTGGCCGTCGTCAGCCTCGGCCCAGGCGCCCCAGACTACTTAGCGCCCCAGGCCCGGGCAGCCCTGGAGGCGGCCCAGGTGGTCATCGGCTACCAGACCTATATAGATCTGATCGCCGCCCTCCTGAGCCACCAGGAAGTGGTGGCTACAGGTATGAAGGCCGAGGTCAAGCGCTGCCAAGCAGCCATCGACCGGGCTCTGGCCGGCCAACAGGTCGCCCTGGTCTCCAGCGGTGATGCCGGCATCTACGGCATGGCCGGCCTGGTCCTGGAAATCTGCGCCGCCCGGGGCCTCAAGGTCAGCCCGTCCGAACACGATGGTGAGGTGGATCTGTATCTGGAGGTGATCCCCGGCATCCCGGCCTTGGCTGCCGGGGCCGCCCTGTTAGGCGGTCCCTTGATGCACGACTTTGCCAGCATCTCCCTGAGCGATCTCCTCACCCCCTGGGAGATCATCCAGCGGCGGGTCACGGCGGCCGCCCAGGGCGATTTTGTCATTGTCCTCTACAATCCCAAAAGCAAAAAAAGAGATTGGCAGCTGCGGGCCGTGGTAGATATCCTGCTGCAGCACCGCGATCCCCAGACGCCGGTGGGGGTGGTCGGCCGGGCCAGCCGGGCCGGTGAGACCGTGACCATAACCACCCTGAAAAATCTCCCGGAGCAGGCCGTGGACATGCAGACTCTGGTGATTATCGGCAACTCCCAAACCTTCCGATACGGCCCCTATCTGGTTACCCCCCGGGGGTATCTGGCCAAATATCCGCTGGCTCCAGGCCAAGCTGATCCTGCCGTTGAGACCTGAACAAATCAGAAAAACGAAATGACCGAGGGACGGGCGTCAGCCTGATCCGGTTGGATTGCAGGGTGCAGAAACACCCGGCAATGCCCAGCAGGCTTTGCTGGCCAGGCGGTTGGTCGCGGCCTCGATAACGGCCCGTGGCCATCATATCAATGGCCCCGGCGGACGGTGGCGTTGAGGTCCGGATGTTTGGCCAGCTCCGCGTCCAGCTTCCGGTGCAATATATGTTGTGTGCCGGCGGGGTTTGGCCCCAATTTCTTCCCAAAAACACCGAAGCCATTGAACGTGCCACTTCGGCAATAAAAACCCCTAACCTAATGTCCATCCGGAAACTATAACTATAAATAATAGTTTCATAATTTGTATTTTTTGCCGGCGCGGCCAAGCTGATTTTTATATCATTTCTCCAATAACAGATTGATCTCATTCATGATAACCAGATGTAGGGGCGAGCCGGCGGCTCGCCCTTAAAAAAATTATTTACCCGTATGATTATTCTGTATATCTGATAAAAATATTACATAATTGGCCAATAAAATTATAGATTTATATTAATAATCTAAAATAAATTTAAGTATTACTTAATAATTTAGTAGCTTATAAACGTTTTATTATAGACAATGTGGTTTTGATTATTATCAATTAGTAATAAGTAACATTTATTGACTCTTCCGTTACTTAAAAGTTCATGAAATTGAACATGTGAGTCAATGAATCTGAACAAAACGCAGTTTTACAATACGAAGAATAATGAGCGGCAGCACCTGTTATCAATCACAACTTTCTGAAATAAGGTCCTATTTATACTCATTTCCCGAATCAGGCTGTCAATGGCAAGATTATTGCTATAAATCAGGGACAACATTCTTTTACGTTTCACTTATTGTTCATGCAGAGGGGGTGGTGGTTATCTGAAGGTGGTGATTTGACATGCATAAGGCCGGGTCCGCATGACTCTGCTGGGGGACCCGGCCATTTTGTTGGCCGCGGCGGCCTTTGGTCAGTCCCGGGCCTTTTTAACAAAATTGACAGCCAGGAGAAAGGCTGCGGCTCCCAAGACGACCAGGATGAGGTATGGCTGCAGGGGTGGGGTTTGGCCAAAAGCCGCGGTGCGGATGGCCTCGGTGGCCGGGGTCAGGGGCAACAGGCGCAGAATCTGCTTCAGCCAGACCGGCATATTCTCCAAAGGGAAAAAAGTGCCGCTCAGGAAGGCCATGGGCGTGATGACAAAAGAGGTCAACAGGGCCTGATCCGCGTGGGATTTCACCACCATGGCCAGGGCAATGGCCAGGGCCGCGAAAAACCAGGCAGTGAGGAGGACGGCCGCCCAGAAAGAGAGGTTGTATGACAGGTGGACGCCGGCCAGCAGGGCGATGCCGATGATCAGTCCGACGGACAAGAGGGCCCGGGTGATCCCGGCCAAGGTTTCGCCCAGCACATAGGAAGCGTCGCTGATGGGCGCGGCCTGGAATTCCTCGAAGATGCCCCAATAAAAGCGGGCCACATTGATTTCGGTGGCAATGGCAAAGGCCTGGATCATGGCGCTCATGGCGATGAGGCCGGGGATGAGAAATTCCAGGTAGGGGCGTCCCTGCACGGTGACACTGCTGCCCATGCCCACCCCAAAGGCCAACAGATAGAGCAGGGGCGCCACCGACATGGAGGCGAT
>CALGOE010000276.1 GCA_937958145.1 uncultured Desulfobacca sp. | reverse complement strand
TGGCCGGGATATTTTTGCGCCGGCAGCAGCGCAGGTGTCTCTGGGGGTGCCGCTGACGGACCTGGGGCCGGAGATCAGCGACCCGGTGCTCCTGGACCTGCCTGCCCCGCAATTTGGCGAGTCGGAGGCGAGCGGTCAGGTCCTGGCCGTGGACCATTTCGGCAACCTGATCACCAACATCCCCGGGGCCACACTGCAGTCCTGGCTGGCCGGCCGAACTGCCCAGGTTTGGGTGGCGGACCGGCTTATCCCCCATTGGGCCGCCACCTACAGTAAGGTGGCAGTCGGGGCCCTTCTGGCCCTCATGGGCAGCCACGGCTACCTGGAGATCGCCTGCCGGGAAGGGAACGCGGCGGCAACCTTGGGGGCGAGGCCAGGGATGGCGGTACATTTAACTGTAATTCAACAGTCTTAATCCGCCGCAGCCGGCCGCCAGGATCGTTCCCCGGAACTGGGCCGTATTTTAGGCAACCGGCACATCCCCCCTTTACCATCACAATCTGAAACAGAGTACGTTACGGAGCACTTGCCCCTGATGACCACAACCATTTTGGATCGGCTCAGGCCTCTCCAGGAACGCCCCTTTCAGGGCGGGCCGGTGGTCTATTGGCTCAGCCGGGATCAGCGGGCCCAGGATAATTGGGCCCTGCTCTTTGCCCAGCAGCTGGCGTTGGATCACCAAGCGCCGCTGGCAGTGGTCTTTAATCTGGTGCCGCAGTTTTTAGGCGCTGCCCACCGGCAATATGACTTCATGCTGCGGGGACTGCAGGAGACGGCCCAGGTTCTGGCCCAGCACCGCATCCCCTTTTTCCTGCTGCAGGGCGAGCCCCAGGAGAGCCTGCCGGCCTTTCTGGCAGAGCTGGGGGCAGGTGCCTTGGTCTGTGATTTTGATCCCTTGCGCCTCAAGCGCCAGTGGCAGGAGCAGGTCCGGGAGCAGATCAGCATCCCCTTCTGGCAGGTGGATGCCCATAATATCGTGCCCTGTTGGCTGGCTTCGCCCAAACAGGAGTTCGGTGCCTATACCCTGCGGCCCAAGATCCACCGCCTGCTGCCGGATTTCTTAACGGACCCGCCGCTTTTGCGGGAACACCCGGTGGCGTGGCCGGGAGGGACGCCGGTGCTTGACTGGGGGAGTCTGCTGGCCGGGATCGGGGCTGACCGCCGGGTCAAACCGGTGAGCTGGTGCCGGCCCGGGGCGGCGGCGGCCTGGGATTGTCTGCAAACCTTTCTCACCCAGAAATTGCCCCGTTACCACCTGGACCGCAATGATCCGACCGTACCGGGGGTTTCCGACCTGTCGCCGTACTTGCATTTCGGCCAGATTGCCCCCCAGCGGGTGGCTTGGGAGGTGCGCCGGGCCGAGGCCCCGGAGGAAGCCAAACAGGCCTTCCTGGAGGAGCTCATCGTCCGCCGGGAGCTGGCCGACAACTTCTGTTATTACAACCCTGACTATGACCAGGTGCGCGGGTTCCCGGAGTGGGCCCGCAAGACCCTGGATCAGCACCGTCAGGACCGGCGGGATTATCTGTATACGGTCGAGGAGTGGGAAGCGGCCCGGACGCACGACGACCTGTGGAATGCAGCCCAACTGGAGATGGTGCGGCGGGGCAAGATGCACGGCTACCTGCGGATGTATTGGGCCAAAAAAATCCTGGAGTGGAGTGCGACGCCCGAGGAGGCGTTGGCCACGGCCATCTACCTCAATGACCGCTATGAACTGGACGGCCGGGATCCCAACGGCTACGTCGGGGTGGCCTGGTCCATCGGCGGCGTCCATGACCGTCCTTGGGGGGAACGTCCCGTTTTCGGCAAAATCCGTTATATGAGTCGGGCCGGTTGCCAACGGAAATTTCAGGTCAGCCACTATATCGCCTGGGTCCAAGACCTGGCCGACCAGGATGGATAAAAGGGGAATCGGAGAACCGCGGGTGGCGAGGACTGGAGCCCTTGAGAGCTGGGACTGCCCTGTGCTCTCTTTGCCCCGGCCTCCGCCACGGTAGACTCGCCCGCCACCAACTTGCTCAGAACCCCCTGACGGATCAGGTCTTTCATGGTAAACGTCACCTCTCGGTTCATAGCACCCATCCTCCCATGGAGGTAGGTGATACATTTTTTACGCGGAGGGTGACATTTTCCTGTTGCCGTTAAAGGGTGACATAGTCATATGGCAATCACACAGCCCTGATAAACCGATTGACAAATCAGAAACGTTATGATATTTGCATGGCTAAATCGGTGCTGAAGCCCGATTGCTGACGATTTTCAGAAATAGCGAGCAATTTGCCACGAAGGCCTTTCTACCCAGATTGGTGTTCGTGGTTTTTTTTCGTCAATGCATGGCCAAGCCGCAGCTTGGCCTCGGGTAAGAGACCATGTGCCCACCGGTGGCCGTCCGCCGCCCGATTTCCCCGATGTTTCCCCCGCGGGCGCACGCTTTTGGGACAAATCCCCTCCTGCTCCCAAATTGACGGTTTTTGGGGCGGCCGCCGGCGAGGCTTTCTCTTGTGCCGAAACGACGGTCAGTGCTGGTAGAAATTATCCTGTGTGGTGAGTAACTCATGTCCAATCCACAATTTTCAGGCGGCCTCAATCGGCTGCCCCTGTTTGATAGCCATGGGGGCTAAGAAACCGCGTGTTTGCGTCATCGACGGTTTGGGAGGCGGTATCGGCGCCGTAATCATTAAACGCCTCAAAGAGCTCTACTATGAGAATATCGAGGTCATTGCCCTGGGCATTAATGTTCTGGCCACAGCCCAGATGCTCAAGGCCCGAGCCAACCAGGGGGCCAGCGGCGAAAATGCCATTGTTGTCACCGCCCCCACCGCCGACGTCATCATCGGTACCGTCTCCATTGTTCTGGCCAACGCCATGCTGGGGGAGGTAACCCCTAAGATTGCGGCAGCCATTGGATCCTCTCCGGCCTATAAGATCCTGCTGCCTCTGACTCAGGAGCAGGTGGAAATCGTGGGCGTCAGTAGGGAACCCCTGCCCCATTTAGTGGAAATGGCCGTGGCTGGCAGGTTGCCGGAAGTGCTCAAGGCCATCTGCCCTGGCTCCTGGCCGGACGGCGACGCGGCCTTGATCCGATGCTAAGCCTGGGCTTCCCTGCCCGGCCATGGTTTTTTCTTGACAGGGAGATTAAGCTCATTCTATAAACAAAGAAAAGGTTCAGGTACCCTTTGGGTTTAATAGGGAAGCCGGTGCAAATCCGGCGCGGTCCCGCCGCTGTAACCGGGGACAAAACCGGCACATGCCACTATGGAGCAATAAGTTCCATGGGAAGGCGCCGGAAGTAGGATGATCCGGAAGTCAGAAGACCTGCCTGTAACTGTTAGGCCGGAGCCCAACGTCGGATTGGGTCAGCCGCGGCCGCGGGAGAAATGGCAAATCCCCCCGGCTTACCTAAGGAACAAGCGAAACTGGGTGCAATCCTTGGGTCCCTCTGGGACTCAAGGTTTTTTTTGGCCCGGCCACTTGCCTCCTGACCGCCGACGTGGCCCCCCTGGACCGTTCCTGGCAGCCCCGGGCTGCCACAGCCTTTGCACGCACAGGAGGTGGAGAATGCAAGAAGGATTGATCGTTTATCTGGTGGGTGGTCAGGAGATGCCCGAATCCTTGGACCTGCAGGCGCAGTGCCGGAAGTTGGGCCTGACGCCCCGCATGGTGACGGTGGTGGCCAGCAACCAGGGCTTTTTCTCCGTGGACGAGGCCTGGCATTTTCTTTTGACCAGGGGGATGGGCAAAGTCAGCCTGCTGGTGGCCCAGGTCGGCAGCGAAGCCCTCCAACCCCTCTATCCGCCGGTGCGCCTGTGGGGGTGAGGGATTAGTGGTCAGTGGTCAGTGGTTGGTGGTTGGTCAGTGACCGTCCGGAAAGCCCATAATAACTCACCCTGCTGGCGGGGAGAGGGTTCCGGGTGAGGGGGACAAGACTCCCCCTTTACCCCTGCCCTCTCCCCCCATAAGTATCTACAGAGGGAGATTCTGGTGGCCAGCAAACATGTCCTGGGAACCCGGCCGGCGCTGCTAACCAGAAATGAAGCCACGCTTACCCCTAAGTTAAAAAGTTTCTTGCGGAAGGTCATGATTTAGCAATAAATGGAATATTTTTTGGGTCGGAGGGGGAGAAATGAAACGGTATGGTCTCATCTTGCTGAGTGCAGGATTGGTAGTCCTCTCAAGTCTGAGTGCGGCCGCGGCGCCGTTGGGTCCAGAAGATGAGCTGGTTTTAGCCCAAGCCCAGAGCCAGTCGGAAGAGGTGGCCAGATTAGACCAGATTGTGGTCACACCCACGGGCACCGAGGTAGGCCAGCGGCAGACCAGCGTGTCGGTGGCGACCATTACCTCACGGGAGATTGAGGCCCGCCAGGCCGTGCGGGTGGAGGAAGTGCTGCGGGATGTGCCCGGCGTTACCCTGAGCCGCAGCGGGTCCTATGGCGGCGCTACTTCCCTGTTTCTCCGGGGGGGAAACAACAACATGGCTCAGGTGCTGCTCAACGGCTTTCGGCTCAATGAAGTGGGGGGCATTTTTGATTTCAGCAAGTTGACCACCGACAACGTGGCGCGGGTGGAAGTGGTGAAAGGGCCCATGAGTTCCCTGTATGGCAGCGACGCCATGACCGGGGTGATCAACGTCATCAGCCGCAAAGGCGAAGGGGCACCCAGTCTCTCCTTGACCAGCAATTGGGGTGGCCACGCTGACGGCCACGCCAACCGCAACCTCATCAGTGAACAGCGCCTCAATTTCCAGGGGGCCTGGCAGCAATTGGCCTGGTCGGTGGGTTACGGCAACTATTATGATTACGGCATCCTGCCGGTGAACAACCGCTTTACGGCGAATGTGCTGAACTCCCGACTGGATCTAACCCCCATGGAGAAGCTGAGCTTTACCTTCACCACCCTGTTCATTGATCAGTTTTCCGGTTTCCCGACCGCGGGGGGCGGCGATCGCCTGGATAGCAAGGTCTTCGGAGGATCCGGCCTGGACCCGGATCAAAATAATACCTTTAATAATCTCCTCTTGGGCTTGACGGCCAATTATCAGCCCTGGGAGTGGTGGCAGCACGAGCTCTCTTTGGGATATTTGAATCTTAACAGCCGCTATAATAATAAGGCCAACCCGGACCAGGTGTTGTTTCAGGATTACGATTACTTCAGTCGCGATCTGGAAGATCAATACAGCCTTAACTACCGCACCAATCTGTTGTTTGGCACTCAAGACCGGGTGGGCTCCACCACGACCCTGGGATTGGAATTGCGCAACGAGCGTTGGAAAGGTTGGGCCTATAGCTGGGACTGGTTTGCCTGGAACTACCGCGATGATTTTACCAAAGCGAGCCGGGGCAGCGTCTCTTATTATCTGCAGGAACAGTTGGCGTTTTATGATCGTTTCTTCCTGACCCTTGGCGGCCGTTTCGAAGATAACAGTTCCTTCGCTAGAGTGGAGTTCTCGCCCCGGGCCTCCGCGGCCCTGCGCTTCCCGGAGACCGACACTACCATCCGGGCCGCCGGCGGCCGGGCCATCAAGGCGCCGTCCTTTTATCAGACCAACTCCCTCAATCCCTTCGCCCTGGGCAATCCGACCTTAAAACCGGAGCAGAATGTGAGCTGGGAGGTGGGGCTAGACCAATGGTACGGGGAGCAGGTGCAGGCCAGCCTGACCTATTTTGAAAACAATTTTACTGACCTGATACAATATATCTTCCCGAGCTTCTTTAACATCGCCAAGGCCTCCACCAAGGGCTTGGAGTTTGCCCTGACCCTGCGGCCAAAACCCCTGCCCGGTTTCACCGTGCGCACCGCTTATACCTACCTCACCGACCTGCGGGTCCTGGACGCCGGCAATCTGGTGAGCCTGGCCGTCATTCCCGGCCAGAACCTGCTGCGGCGGCCCCGCCAGACCTGGAGCCTTGACCTGAATTATCAGGCCAAGACCTGGGAAGTGAATCTGAACGGGCTGTATGTCGGTCCCCGGGCTGATCTGGGTTATTATCCCTTCCCGGTAAACACCCGGCGCTTGTGCAACGGCGGCTATTTCATCGCCAATCTGGCGGGATATTATACCGTGGCCCAGAACTGGGGCTCTATCAAACGGCTGCAGCTCATGGCCCGGGCCAACAACCTGTTTGATAAAAACTATACCGAGGTGTTCGGTTACTCTTCGCCGCGGTTTAACATCATCGGCGGCCTGCGGTTGGATATCTGAGCGGCCGTTGCATCTGCCAACGCCGGCTGGCCGGTCCAAAAAAGGCGGCCGCGATCGATACGTTGGCCACAGCCGTCTGTTGTGGGCGTCAGAGCAGCAAGATCGGGAGGGTTGGCAGGCCCAGCTTTTTGAACTGTCCAGAAGAAAAAGCCCCTCCGACGGCTGAGACGGCAGAGGGGCGGCAAAAATGGAGAGAACCGCAACACCGCTCCGGGCATAATGCAGGCATCTCTTAGGGCTGGACCGCCACCAGGGACAGTCCCAGGCGATTTTCCAAGGCCTGAATCTTGCTGAGCTGGTCGGGGTTGACCGCAGCCGGCTTGACGTCGTGGCAGGCAAAGGCCAGCAGCGGCATGGCCAGTTCTTTCTCCAGGGCGGTGATGGCCTGGAGGTCCTCAGGGCCTAATTTGGTGGCAAGGCTGCATAACATGGTGTTCCCTCCCTTGATGCTTTTGTGTAAACATATAAACATGATTTGGTGCAAATCAAGGGAGACGGCTACATTGCGAGGAGAAACTAGATTTTCTGAATAATGTTAAATAGAAAAGCCAAAGCAGCACTTACCTTCCTCCTGGTCCTGGTTCTGGCCGCTCCGGTGGCGGCGGACACCCGGCTGGTCCAGGACCAGTTGGGCCGGCCGGTGCAGGTGCCGGTGCCGCCGCAGCGCCTCGTCACTTTGGCGGCCAGCCTGACGGAGATCGTCTTTGCCCTGGGACAAGGCCACCGGTTGGTGGGGGTAGAGCAGTTCAGCAATTATCCAAAGGCAGCCCAAGCCCTGCCCAAGGTGGGATCGTATATTAATCCTGATGTGGAACGGGTCGTGGCCCTGCGGCCGGACCTGGTCTTGGCCATCAAGGACGGCAATCCCTATCACAGCGTCGCCCGTCTGGAGGGATTGGGTCTGCCGGTCTATGCCGTGGACCCCCACAACCTTCAGGGCGTCATTGCCACGGTGGTGGAGATCGGCCGACTTTTGGGGGTGGAGCCTGAAGCTGCAATGCTGGCCGGGGATCTCACCCGGCGATGGCAGCGTCTTCTGGACCTGCAGACCCGGCTCCACCACCGGCCCCGGGTCTTTTTTCAGATCGGCACCACGCCCATTGTGGCGGTGGGGACCCAGACCTTTCTCAACGAACTCATCACCACGGCCGGAGGGATCAACCTGACGGCCGGCAAGATTCCCTACCCCCGCTTCTCCCAAGAGCAGGTGGTGGCTTTGCGGCCCGATATCATAGTGATCACTTCCATGACCCGGGGCGAGGTTTTTGACAAGGTAAAAGAGAGCTGGCGGCGTTGGCCCAGTCTGCCGGCGGTAAAGGAGAATCGCATTTATCTCATCGACTCGGATATTGTGGACCGGCCCTCACCCCGCATTTTTGATGGTCTGGAGCAACTGTTCCGCCTTTTGCACCCGGAAATGGCCGAGGAGATCTCATGAATCTGCCCCCGCCCCGGTTGGTGCAACGGCTGTTGGCAGTGAGCCTGGCCCTGGGACTGCTTCTCCTGGTCAGTCTTATGGTGGGGCTCCTCTGGGGTTCGTCCCCCACGGATTGGCGCCTGTGCCTCCGGGCCCTGGTGGGGCTTGACCCCGGCGATGAAGTCCTGCCAGCCATCCTCTGGCAGATCCGCTTCCCCCGGGTCGTTTTGGCTACCCTGGTGGGGGCGACGCTGTCTCTGGGGGGGTTGGTCTTCCAGGCGCTCCTGCACAACCCCCTGGCCGAACCTTACATCCTGGGCATCTCCGGCGGCGCCGCAGTAGGGGCTATTATCGGCATTCTGCTGGGCCTGGCGCCTTTTCCCGGGGTGGCGACTTTGGCCTTTCTGGGCAGCATGGGGGTCATGCTGGTAGTCATCTTCCTGACGCCCCGGGAAACGGGCGACAACAAGAACGCCCTGCTCCTGTCGGGAGTCATGGTGAATGCCCTGTGCACCGCCCTGATCCTGTTTTTTGTCACCATGACCCAGGATGCCAGGCTGCACAACATCCTCTATTGGCTCATGGGAGACCTGTCGGTGGCCCTGCCGGCCCAGATTTTTTTTCTGGGCCTCCTGGTGTTGCCTTGTTTTATTATCATTTTTCTTTTGGCCCGGCCTTTGAATCTTCTCTATCTGGGGGAGGAGCAGGCCGGTTATCTGGGTCTGAATGTGGCCGGGGTGACGTATCTGTTACTGGGGGTAACGTCCTTTATGCTCAGCGCCGCAGTCTGCCAATCGGGTCTGGTGGGGTTTGTGGGTCTGGTGGTGCCGCATCTGTTGCGCCTGTGGCTGGGTCCCGAGCACCGCATCCTGGTGCCGGCCTGTATCCTGGGAGGTGGCGCCTACCTGGTCTGGTGTGATCTCCTGGCCCGGGTGCTGCCTTCCCAAGGCGAGCTGCCGGTGGGGGTGATTACCGCGCTGTTGGGAGCCCCCCTGTTTATCATCCTTTTGCAGAGGTCGCGCTTATGAATCCCGCCGTCCGGTTGGAACACGTGCACGCTGGCTATGGCCCCAACGCCATCTTGCGAGACCTCTCCCTGGAGGTGCCAGCCCGCTCGTTTTTTATCATTATCGGCCCCAACAGCGCCGGCAAGACGACCTTGGCCAAAACCCTGGCCGGGCAACTGCGTCCGCAGCAGGGCACGGTGGAGATATTGGGGCGTCCGTTGGCCGCTTACTCTCGCCGGGCCCTGGCCCGCCGGGTTGCGGTGGTGCCGCAATACACTCCCATCGATGTGCCGTTCACAGTCTTGGAAGTGGTGCTCATGGGGCGTTCCCCGCACCTGACTCTGGCCGGACTGGAGACCCGCCGGGATATGGAGATCGCCGCCGACGCCATGGCGGCCACCCAGGTGAGCCATCTGGCCAACCGTCGGCTGCATCAATTGAGTGGGGGTGAGATGCAACGGGTTATTATTGCCCGGGCGATCTGCCAGCAGCCCCAGATCATTATCCTGGATGAACCGACCGCATCGCTTGATTTGGCCCATCAGGTGCATATCATGGATCTGCTGGAGCAGCTTAAGGAGACCCGGGGCTTCACCGTGATCATGATTTCCCATGATCTGAATCTGGCGGCCATGTATGCCGATACCCTGCTGCTCCTGCATCAGGGGCAGGTGGCGGCCCAGGGGGATCCGGCCCAGGTCCTGACCTACGACCGTCTGGAGCAGACCTATGGCTGCGTCCTGTTGGTGGGAGAGAACCCGCTGATGCGCAAGCCCCAGGTTACCTTGGTCCCCGGCCGGCTGCTGGCCAGCACGCAACGGTACCTCCGCAACAACTCCCGGGGCACCTGAACGGGGCCGGAGAGGCAGGGGGACCGACCCCATTGCCCTGGCAGGACATGAATATGGCCGGCCATCAGAAATCGGCCGCAGGAATCTTGACATTGTGCTGCGCAAAAGTTATTATAATTTTACAACATATTGGGAAGGTCAGAGGCCACGAAGGCACGCCGGATATCTCCCCGTCCTTTGGTGGTTTTTTTTTCGGAGCGATCCACCGCAGATTCATCGTTTTGGACCCGCAAGGCGGAAGCGGGCCCAAAGGCCCCATTTTGGGGGGTATTGTCGAGGTAGTATGCCCAGTTATCGTTATCGCTGTTTACACTGTCAGACCCAGGAATGGCGCATCGCCGGCCTGGACGATCACTTGGCCATCTGTGCCGATTGTGGTCATGCCATGGCCAGGGAAGATGACGACATCTTTGCGCCGTATTTTGAGGGACAGACAAGCCAAGAAGAAGAGCGTCCCCACCACGAGACTACCATCCCTAAACGACGGCGGCGCCAACCGTAGCGCCGGAGGGCGGGTCCAAGGTCTGGCCTCCGGCACCGGCAGAAAGCCGGGCGGCTGCCGCCGGCTCCGGGGCTTCCTCTTGCTTTTTTCAGATTTTGGCGTATATTGTGTTGCATGGGAGATGAACTCCCATTCTTTTTATCACGTTATTGCTTGCCAAATTCGCCGCCATGAAGGCTCCGGTCATGAGGAACGGCCCTTTCATGGCTTTTTTTTGGGGGAACGATGGATCTTACCAGAAGTATGCTGAATCTGGCCATCGGTGGCGGCACCTGGGTGTTGTGGCTGCTCATTGTCTTGAGCGTCATTTCCGTCTTTGTCATGGTGGCAAAGGCGCTGACGTTCCATCGACTGCGGTTTCGGGAGGCACCTTTTCTGCAAGAGTTGCGCCCGGCTTTGGAAGAGCACGATTGGCCCCAGGCCATTTCCTTATGCGAGTCAACCCCCGCACCGGAGGCGCAGGTTCTCCTCGCCGGTTTACAGCAGGCGGAGCATGGCAAGGAGGCAGCCAATGAGGTCATGGAGGCGGAACGGATCCGGGTCAGCCTGGAGTTGAGTCGGGGGCTGAATTTTTTGGGCACTCTCGGGGCCAATGCGCCGTTCATCGGCTTGTTCGGCACAGTGCTGGGTATCATTCACGCCTTCAAAGACCTGGCCCTGGAAGAGGGCGGGGGCGGCCCGGCGGTCATGGCCGGGATCGCCGAGGCCTTGGTGGCCACGGCCGTGGGTCTGTTGGTGGCCATCCCGGCGGTGGTCATGTATAATTATTTTCACAACCGCCTGCACCAGACCTTGGAACGCTCCCAGCGCCTGGGCCGCTTTCTGTTGGCCAGCCTTAGTTCTACCGCTCAGTCTGCTGCTCCCCCGGTGGAGCTGCCGAAAATCGGAGCCAGGAGATGAAGCTCCATCGCCACGGCCCTATTACCGAAATCAACATGACCCCCTTTGTGGACATCGTTCTGGTCATTTTGATTATTTTTTTGCTGACCGCCACCGTCATGATGCCCCGGACGTTTTCCATCGCCCTGCCCAAGGCCACCCAAGCCGAAAAAATGGAAAAGATAGTGGTGATCGTCAGTATCGACCGGGAGGGCAGGATCGCCCTCAACGGCACCCGGGTGCACCAGGAAGTGGATTTTAATGCCGTCTTCAGCGAACTGGTCCGGGGCAAGGAACCCCAGGCGGTGATCGCCGCGGATAAAGAGACCAGACACGGCGCCATCATCGAGGTCATCGACCGGCTGAAACGTCTCAAAGTGGAACGCATCGGCATCGAAGTGGAGCAGCCATAGGCCGTTATGGGCAGGAACGGGGCGGCCGGTGGGCTTCCCTTCGGTCCCCTTCCCCGGAACCCCTCCCCCATCCCAACCAGGGTTTTTGCTGATCCATGAGCACAGACGCTAAACATTTTCCGGTTGCGCACCCCTTTTGGCAATGGGGACTGGCCGCGCTTATCTCTCTGACCTTGCACGGCCTGCTCCTGTGGGCCATCCTCATGCTGCCGGCGGTCCAGGCCCCCAAGAAAAAGGTGGTGCAGGTGGAAGCCATCACTTTGACCGCCCTGACCCCCAAACCCGAGGGCGGCGGCGGCGGCATGGCCGGTCCGCCACCGAGCCAGGAACTTCCC
>CALGOE010000275.1 GCA_937958145.1 uncultured Desulfobacca sp. | reverse complement strand
CCGCCACTCCCGGCCAAACAGGTTCTTGTCCTGCTGCACCGCCGGGTTGACCGGCGGCCGCCCGGCGAACTTGGGCGGGATCTCGATCATGGCCTTGCAGATGAGCACCGCCACCGGGTTGAGGTCGCTGGCGTAGGCCGTGAGGCCCAGGCGCTGGGCCTCCAGGGGCAGGGAGCCGCCCCCGGCAAAGGGGTCGTGGAAGGCCGGGAGCTGGTAGCGGTCGAAGAGCTCCCGGGCCCGGGGGTGGTCGGCGTTGGCGGCGCAGGCGTAGCGCCAGCTCTGCCAGATCTCGGCCCGGGCCCGCTCCAGGACCGCCTCGTTGGTGGTGTTTTCCCACTGCACCAGGTCCTCGATGACCTTAAAGAGGCGCTGCCGTTCCTTCTCCTGGGCCTTCTCGGTGGGGAACAGGTCCGGGTGGGCCGAGGGGTCGTCCACCATCTGGGCGAAAAGCATCGCCCGGGCCGCGGCCAGCGGGCGCCGGGCCCACCAGAGGTGGAGCGTGCTTGGATGCCCGTGGCGGATGGATTTCTCCCGAGCCGCCGCCTCGTTGATGGCCTTTAAGGGCAGGGCCACTTCAATGAGTTTCCTGACATGGGTCATGGGTTAGTCCTCTGCTGCACCTGAGCCCGCCGGCTTGAAGCGGGCCGAACCACTGTTAAAGGAGACTGGTCGGCCGGGGAATGAGTCTGCCGCCCCCAAGGCTTCCTCCCCCCTCTGCTCCCTAGGCTCCCTCGCCCCGCTGGCGGGGAGAGGGAAAATTGCTGGGTTTTCGTAGGGGCACGATGCATCGTCCCCCTACAGTTTTTCTTGATTTGTTAAGTAATTTTCTTCCGAGCAGCCGCGGTCCGACTTTTTTTGGCCGCCGGGGCGGCGGGCTCCGGTTCTGCTTCGGCTGTTTTTTCCTGGGGAGCTGATGGCTTGAGGAAATTGGTGGTCGGCAGGTAAAGCGCCGGCCAAGGCCCGCGGCCGGTAACCATCAACAGGAATTCCCGGGCCGAGGAATAGAGGATGGCGGCGCCGTTGGCCTGCACCAATTTTGGGCGGCGCTCTTCATCAAATTCCGGGTCAACCTTAAAAAACCCCATAACCTGCAGGTCAACCTGGTAGGGCAGGGAGTGGGCGATTGCCGGAGGAGTGCTTATAGTCAGCTTTACCTGCCACTGACAGGGATCCTCCCGGTGCTGGGCCAGCTCCACCGCCGTCTCAATACCCCCGAGATCCAGGTCATGTTCCTCGGGTTGGTAGTCTGGATTGGCCTCCACCAGAACTTTGGTAAAAAAATGCGTTTCAAGCAGCAAGGGGCGCAGCTTCATGGTGGCCTTCCGTTACTTCTTCAGACAAAACGATTTTGTACGTGTCGGCGCGCAGACCGGGCACTGCGGCCGGCCGCGCCGGGCTGGGCAAAGGCAACCAGCTGACCTGCTGTTCCTCGCGAGCCAGGTGGAGGTGGAGCCTCCCCCCCACCGCCCGGGCCAGGCGGACCATGGTTTCCACGGTGAAATTGACATCGCCCCGGAAGATCTTGGTGATATACGCCGGGCTGACGCCCAGACGCCGCGCCAATTCGGCGCGCGAGATGTTCCTGACCTCGGTCAGCTTATGGAGCTCCTCCGTAAAGTGATAAATAGCATCGGCGACCCAGTAGGCGTCATGCTGTTGGGCTTCGGCAAGGAGTTCCGCAAAAGATTTCCTGGTCGGTTTTTTATTCTGCGCTTTCATTTTAATCCTCGAGATATTCAATTGCCTTGGCCTCTACCGCTTGTATATACGATTCATACACGGCCAAAGCTTTGTCGATCTGCTTTTTGGGAGTTTTGGGGGTTGCCTTTGGATACCCATGTGTACAGATAATTAACTTCCGGGCAGCACCATAAAACCAAAACACCCGCAATTTCCCAGCAGTCAATTGCCATATCGGGCCCTGAATCTGATGACAGATTTCCGGGCGTCTGGGTGGTCCAGTTTGGGCCATATTGGCTAAAAGGAGTAACATCTTATTTGCCTGCTTTTGACGTTTGCCTTGCAAGTCATGCAGAAAGTCAAGCAAGCCACAATCACCCCGGGGCGAGCAGGCGGCATAGATTTCATAATCCCCTCGATGCAACAGCAACAGCCTCATGTGCTTCTATATTAACCTTTAAGTTAATTTTGTCAAGAAGTAAATGTCAAGACAGGCGTTGAATGTCACTCAATGCCGTCTTCAGCATGGCCCTGGCTGACGGTCATCATTTCCCCCCGGGCCAGCAGTTCGGCCAGGTCATAATTGACGCTGGTGACGCCGAAGTCGGGCTCCCGGCGGAAGGGCTGGCGCACGTAGTAGACCCGGTGGCCGTTGTCGGGCTGGAACTCGACGATGGCCAGGATGAAGTTGTCGGGCTGGTTGAGGGAATAAAGAATCTCATTCTTGGTGACGGTGATGGTGCCGGCGCCGGCGACCCGGCCCTTGACTTCGATGAACCGCAGCCGCCCGGTGCGGGGGTCCCGGCTTTCCAGGTCGTAGCCCAGTTTGTCGGCCTCCCGGTCCACCGGTTCAAAGCCCAGCCGGCGCTCCACATCCATGACGATGGCCCGGGCCCGGGCCGCGGCGGCCTGGACGTCCAGGGCGGCGTCAGCGGTGAGGAGCGGGCGGCCGGTCATGGCGGCCAGCAGGCCGGCGGGCACCACCACCAGGCCGCCCAGGACCACCGGCGGCCTGGCCGAGACCTGGGCTTCCAGCTGGAGCTGTTCCAGGCGCTTGTGGAGTCGGGCCTGCAGGTCGTCGGCCCGGCGGCGGGCCTCCTGGGAATTGAGGCGGGCGTTGGGGCGGCCGGCCTGTTCCTGGAGTTTCAGGTCTGCGGCCCGGTGGTCCCAGTAGGCGATTTCCTTGGTGAGGCGGTCCTTGACCGCGGCTTTGGTCTTTTCCACCCACTGGCGGCGGCGGTCGCGGACCTCCTGGAGATGTCCCGGCACGACCCGTTCGATGGCGTGGGCCAGGGCCTGCTGCTCCAGGTCTTTGGTGATCCAGGCGCATTCCGGGCGGCGGAGCATTTCCTCCAGGGAGGGCTCCCCGGGCCGCAGGGGGCGGTAATCCAGGTAGGGGGCGTAGTGCAGGTGGCGGGCCCGGCCGTCGGCCTCCAGCTCAATGTAGAGCATCCGCTGGGAAATGGTGCGGCGTTCGCCGCTGGGCAGCAGGCTGGCGTCCTGCACTGCGTGCTCCAAATAGAAGAGCACCCGCGGGGTCGTGCCGGGGTCCCGTTCATCCACCAGGACCGTGCCCCGGCGCAGCAGGTCCCGGTGCCGCTCCAGGATCAGGTCCAGGGTGGCGTCCAGCAAGGGGTGGCCGGGGCAGATGAAGGCGGCCAAGGGCTGGCCGGGCGGGGCTAGCAAGGATTTTTCAAAGGTGATGCGTTCGTAGCGGCTGAGCACCGGCTCGCCCCGGCCGAGGAGGCGGTCCCGGTGGCGGATGGGGGCCGGGATATGGGTGATTTCGTAGCGCCGGGGCTCCCGCTGCCGCACCGTGCCGCCCAGCTGTTTGAAGGCTTCCAGGAAGAACGCCTCGATGTAGTGGGGCTGCAGGCGGCGGGCCTCGGCCCGGGCCATGTCCTCCCGCACCCGGGCCACGCGGCTGGCATCCATGACCTCGTGGACCAGGGCCCGCTCCTCCAGCAGGGTCTGGAGCTGGGAGCGGTCCAGGGCCTGGGCCACGACCTGATTCAGTCTGGCCCGGACTTCGGGCTGTTCGCCGTAGCGGATGGCCTCGATAAGGAGGTCCCGGAGGGGCCGCCCCGCAAACTGGAGTTTGCCCAGGACGTCGAAGACCTGGCCGCCCAGGGCCTGGCGGGCCTGCTCCAGCTTGTCCAGCAGGGTGCGGTAGACGTCGCCCTCCCGGGTCTCCTCGGCCACCAGGTTCCAGAGGTGGCAGACCTCGGTCTGGCCGATGCGGTGGATGCGGCCGAAGCGCTGCTCCAAGCGGTTGGGGTTCCAGGGCAGGTCGTAATTGACCATGAGATGGGCCCGCTGCAGGTTGATGCCCTCGCCGGCCGCGTCGGTGGCCACCAGGACATTCACCTGGGGGTGGTGCAGGAACGCCTCCTGGGCTTTGAGGCGTTCCTCCCGGCCCATGGCGC
>CALGOE010000274.1 GCA_937958145.1 uncultured Desulfobacca sp. | reverse complement strand
CCCGAGGCCATTCCGATCAAGCTCATCGGCGCCAAGCCCGGAGAAAAGATGTACGAAGAGCTCATCAGTCTGGAGGAGATGGGACGCTGTGTTGAGCTGGCAGACATGTATGTGGTCTTGCCGGCCTATCGCTCCATCTATCATGACATTGATTACACCTATGTCGGTGCCACTGGCAGCCCCTTGACCAAGCCGTATAACTCCTCTCAGGAGGCTCCCATGAGCAAGGCCGAGATCAGAGAATTCCTCTTTAACCATCACCTCCTGCCGGCTGACCTGGCCGTGGTCAGAGCCGAAATGAAGGTGGCAGCATGCGCGTCCTGATCTTGGGGGGCGACGGCTATCTGGGCTGGCCTACGGCCATGTATCTTTCCCGGCGGGGCCATGACGTGGCCGTGGTGGACAACTATTTCCGCCGCCGGGCCTGTATCGAGCTCAACCGGGAGCCCCTGGTGCCCGTTCCCAACCTGCACCAGCGGGCGGCGCTGTGGGAGGCCCGCAGCGGCTTCCGGGTCGGCGTCCATATTGGCGATGTCTGCGACTATCCCTTTCTCCGGCAGATATTCCGGGAATTTCAACCCGAGGGCGTCATTCATTACGCCGAGCAGCCGGCCGCGCCTTACTCCATGATGGGCCATCGCCAGGCCATCTTTACTCTCACCAACAACCTGGTGTCCACCGCCAACGTCATCTATGCGGTCAAAGAGACCGATATTAACTGCCATATCGTCAAGCTGGGGACCATGGGCGTCTATGGCACCCCCAACATTGACATTGAAGAGGGCTACCTCGAGGTGGAGCATAAAGGCCGGAAACATACCTTCCTCTACCCGAAAACCCCGGGTTCCCTCTATCATCTGACCAAGGCCCAGGACGGCGACCTCCTGTATTTCTATTGCCGCATGTGGGGCATCCGCGTCACCGACCTCAACCAGGGGCCCGTCTACGGCATCGTCACCGAGGAGTCGCAACAGGACGAACGGCTCTACTCCATTTTCAACTATGACGACATTTTCGGGACGGTCTTAAATCGGTTCCTGGTGCAGGCGGTGGCAGGAGTGCCGTTGACGGTCTACGGCAAGGGCGGCCAGGTCCGGGGCTACCTGAACATCAAAGATACCATGGCCTGCGTGGAACTGGCCCTCCTCCATCCGGCGGCTGCAGGGCAGTATCGGGTGTTTAACCAGTTCGTGGAAACCTTCAGCGTCAATGACCTGGCTGCCAGAGTTCAAGAAGCCGGCCGCGACCTGGGACTCAACGTGACCATTCAGAATATCCCCAATCCCCGCCTGGAGGCGGAAGAACATTACTATAATCCGGCCCATACCGGCCTGCTTGCCTTGGGACTGGAGCCCCATTATCTGAACCCGGCTGTCCTGCAGGCAATGCTCCAACTCGTCCAGAAATATCGGGGCCAGATTGATGAGCAGTTGATCCTCCCCCAAGTTCAGTGGTAATGGCACCGGGTTCCATCAGACAACCCCGGTCCCCCAAAAGACTTTCCTTGATAATGTTCCAAAGATCGGTCTCATCGCGGTATTGCCGGCTAAGGCAAATTAGCCACCATGGTTAAGAGTTAGGTTAATTGCATGAAATTATACTCGCTCATCTTGCCCTATCTGCTGCTCGTAACCTTTTATACCCCTAACCATCTCAACAGGTTTACTGCCGAGAAGATTGCCGCGATAAATAATTCCCCT
This sequence comes from uncultured Desulfobacca sp., assembly GCA_937958145.1. GTDB lineage: Bacteria > Desulfobacterota > Desulfobaccia > Desulfobaccales > Desulfobaccaceae > Desulfobacca. Next base: position 2,620 of record CALGOE010000274.1, on the reverse strand, counting down.
TATTACGGGGTAGCGGTTCCCTTGATTGGTGCCTATGATACCGAGAAACCTACGTTAGCGCAATTTTCTGAAGCAATCCGCCGCATAAAACGAGAATCAACCAAAGATATCTGGCCCTGGATTTTCTTTAATCGCTTCATCGGTCACAAAGAGGGCGATAAAGCCCATTCCCCGCTGGCCCGAGCGCCTTATTTCCAAAAGATCAACGCCATGGATATTTTTAATCAAGCCGGTGCGTTGGGCGATTTTTATGAAATCTGGCGACTGGCCCTCCGGGCCGCGCGAGACCTGGGATCGCCAGGGATTATCGTCGATCCCGAAGCTTACAATAACTATAATATCTACAATGTTAAAAATGTGTCTAAGCCGTTGGGCATTACTGACGCCGAAGTGCGGCGTCAGTTAAAAGCTATCGGCGCCCAACTGGTTGATATTGTTGACCAGGAATTTCCCCAAGCGGTTCTCTGGTGCCTCACCACCGGGCTGAGCACTACGTACAAATGGAACCCCGACAACCCCCATCGGACGGTCACATATATCATCATGGGCATGTTGGAGAGAGCCAAGGAGAAGCGCTCGCGCCTGACCATCGTGAGTGGCGGGGAGATTTCCTTGGGGTATTGTTATACCAATGTAGCGGACCTGCAGGCCAAGATCGCGACGCGGCAGCGCCTCTTGGCGCCGTATACGGAGTCTTTTCCGCACCTCCAACTGGGTGGCCCCCTTACCGTCTGGGAGTCTGCGGACAAAAAAACCGGGTGGTTGGCCAGCGGCCGCTGCGGTCAGTCAGAATTGCGCCACATCGCTGATTTTCAGCCGCTTTTCAAGCTGCTGTTTGCGTCATATAATTATGTCTGGGTATATGCAGCGGGCACTTCCGGATATAATCCTTATGAAGACAACTCGGCCCGCAACGTCAATGCCCAGGTGCAGCAATTCCTTCCGCACCGGCCTGAAAAGTGAGTGCTGCTGCAGGGTGCAACGGCGCAACGGGCCCGTTGTGCCTGGCGCTGCCCTAACCTAACTTCTGGAAACCGTAGTGACCCAAGACCGTTCCCAACCAACCGTCTCTGCCACCGCTGGCCGCTTGACCCGAGGGCGCCTGTTGGCCCGGAATACGCTCTTCAATCTCATCGGCCAAGGGCTGCCCATGGTGGTGGCACTGTTTGCCATCCCCTTATTAATTCGGGGCCTGGGGACCGACCGCTTTGGAGTGTTAACTCTGGCGTGGATGGTTATTGGTTATTTCAGCCTCTTCGATCTGGGCTTGGGCAGGGCCATGACCCAGCTGGTGGCCAAGAAATTGGGAGAAGAACGGACCAACGACATCCCACCTTTTATGTGGACCGCCCTTTTCATGATGACCGTCATGGGCGGCGTGGGCACCCTAGTCCTCAGCAGCCTATCCCCCTGGTTAGTGCAGAGCGTCCTGAAAGTGCCCAAGGAGTTGCAGGCCGAAACGGTGAAAGTTTTTTATACCTTAGCGCTTTCCCTGCCGTTGGTAATCAGCGTCTCGGGATTGCGGGGTTTTTTGGAGGCGCATCAACGGTTCGATCTCATCAATATCATCAATGTGGTCATGGGAGCCTACACCTTCTTGGCCCCCTTGGCGGTGCTGCCGTTTTCCCACCACCTGCTCCCCATTGTCATGATGTTACTCATCGGCCGCGGCATCGCCTGCCTGACCTACTTCTGCCTCTGCCTGCGCCTGTTTCCCTCTTTGCGGCGCCAAATCGTAGTCAAGTGGCCCCTGTTGCTGCCGCTATTCAGTTTTGGCGGTTGGATGACCGTTACCAATATTATCGGCCCCCTCATGACCTATTTGGATCGTTTTCTCATCGGTGGTTTCATCTCCATGTCGGCGGTGGCCTTTTATGCCACGCCCTACGAAGTGGCCACCAAACTGTGGCTCATTCCCCGGGCCACCGTGGCGGTCTTGTTTCCAGCCTTCTCTACCAGTTTTCAACAGAATCCCAGCCAGACGGCCGAGCTGTTCCAACGTAGCGTTAAGTATCTCTTTATGGTAATGTTTCCCCTGGTGCTGACCATTATTACCTTAGCCCCGGAGATGCTTCACCTTTGGCTTGGTCCAGAATTTGCGGCCAAGAGTACGGTGGTACTGCAATTGTTGGTGGCCGGCGTCTTTCTCAATGGCCTCTGCTTTATCCCCCTGTCCATGATCCAAGGGATGGGCCGACCGGATATCACCGCCAAACTCCATCTGGTCGAACTGCCCTTTTATCTATTGGCCATCTGGTGGTTCATCATCACTTTCGGCATCGAAGGCGCAGCCTTGGCGTGGACCTTGCGGGTCGCCATTGACGGCGCCATTTTGTTTTACCTGGTGTATCGTGCCTTACCGGCTGGCCGGCCCTTTGTGCGACGTCTGATTTGGATCATGGCCATGGCCGCGCTGGGCCTGACCCTAGCTGCGTGGCAGTTCCAACTGGCCCTGAAAGTCCTTATTTGGGGGATGACCTCGTTGATTTTCGTCCTGGCCGCCTGGAAGATGATCCTCAGCCCCTGGGAACGGGCCCATGTGCAGACGTATCTCAGGAAACCCCTTGTTCTCTTTACCAAAGGCTAAGATCACATGACTTTACCCCCCGATCCCAACGCT
>CALGOE010000273.1 GCA_937958145.1 uncultured Desulfobacca sp. | reverse complement strand
TGCGGGCCCTGGAGTGCCTGCCGGATAAAGGCAAGCTTCTCATTTCCCTCTACTATTATGAAGAGCTGACCATGAAGGAAATCGGGGAAATCATGGGGTATACCGAATCCCGCATTTCCCAGATGCACAGTCAGGCGATCTTGCAGCTGTGCGCCAAGCTCTCGGAATACCTCAGCAATCAATAAACCGGCCCTGGCCTTCCCGGGAAGCGTTTCCCCAATAAACCTTTTGCAGGTTGGCCGAGGGCGGTGCTAAGCTGCCCTCCCCCATCCTCCCGCCGATTCCAGTACAGAACTTTGCCCCCGTCCGGCTCCGGATGGTTGCTTCTCCCCAGCCACGCCAGCCTCATCCTTTCCGGAAGTTGCGCACCTTGACTTGGCGGAGATTTCCGGCCAAGATAAAGGCAGGGGAGGAAAGGCCATGCAGAAGAGGACGGCGGCGCAACTGCGGCGGTGGATCCGGGCGGCAAGGGGCCAGGAGCCGGTGGATGTGGTTTTGCGGGGCGGCCTGGTGGCCGACGTTTTCCAGGGGCGTCTTGTCCCCGCGGATGTGGCCGTGGTGGATGGCATCATTGTGGGCTGGGGGGAGTATGACGGTCCGGTGGTGGAGGTGTCGGGGCAGGTGATCTGCCCCGGCCTGATCGACGGCCATATCCATCTGGAGAGCACCCTGTTGTCGCCGCCGGAGTTTGCCCGGGCGGTGGTGCCGCAAGGAACGACGACGGTGGTGGCGGACCCCCACGAGATCGTGAACGTTGCCGGCGTGGCCGGTCTGGAATATATCCTTGGTTTTCATGGCCGCCTGCCTTTGGATGTCTTTGTGCTGCTGCCCTCCTGTGTGCCGGCCTCACCTTTTGAGACCAACGGCGCCGACTTCGGTCTGTCGGATCTGGAACGCTGCCGCAGTCTCCCGGGCGTATTGGGTTTGGCCGAGGTCATGAACTTTCCGGGGGTGGTAGAGGCGGACCCGGCCCTGTTGGCGAAGCTGGCGCTGTTTGCCGACCGCATCGTGGATGGCCATGCCCCCGGTCTCGGTGGTCGGGAGTTAAATGCCTATCGGTTGGCCGGCATCGGTTCGGACCATGAGAGCACCACCCCGGCCGAAGCCCAGGACCGTTTGGCCCGGGGTTTCTATCTGATGATCCGGGAAGGCAGCACCGCCAAAAACATGGCGGACCTGTTGCCGGCGGTTCCCGCCAACTCCCGGCGGCGGGTTATGTTGGTGAGCGACGACCTGCACCCCGAGGACCTGCAGGGGCGCGGGCATGTGAACGCCCTTTATAAGAAAGCTCTGGAACTGGGCTGCGATCCTTTCACCGCGCTGACCCTGGTGACCTTAAATCCGGCGGAATATTTTCGGCTTTTTGATCGGGGGGCGGTGGCCCCGGGATATCGGGCCGACCTGGTGGTGGTGGACAGTCTGGAGACCTTTCGGGTGCAGATGGTGTTGAAGAACGGCCACGTGGTGGCCAGGCAGGGTCAGCTCACGGCTGCCCCGCCCCCTGCCGCCAGTGCCGCGCCGCACCGGCCGCTGCAGGTCAAGGATCTGGCGCCGGCGGTTTTTGCCCTGCCGGCGGCGGGGGACCTGGTGAAAGTCATCGGCCTCATCCCCGGACAGATCTTGACGGAGAAACTCATTGCGCCCACCCCCAGGCAAGACGGACTGGTCCGCTCTGACCACCGGCGTGATATCCTGAAATTAGGGGTGGTGGAGAGGCATCGGGGCACCGGGAATATCGGCCTGGGGTTGGTCCACGGTTTTGGCCTGCAGCGGGGCGCCCTGGCGGCAACGGTGGCCCACGATTCCCATAATTTGATCATCGTCGGCGTCTCCGACGAGGATATGTCCCTGGCCGCCCGGCATGTCGTTGACCTGGGGGGCGGCCTGGCGGTGGTGGCCGAGGGCAAGGTCTTGGCCGATCTCCCCCTGCCCGTGGCCGGTCTCATGAGTCTGGCCCCCCTGGAGGAGGTGACCTCCCGGCAGGCGGCCCTGCAGCAGGCGTGCCGAGCCCTGGGCGCGACAATTCCTGACCCCTTTATGGCCCTGTCTTTTTTGGCCCTGCCCGTGATTCCGAAATTAAAGCTGACCGACCGGGGTTTGGTGGATGTGGAGCATTTCCGTCTGGTACCGCTGTTCGGGGAATAAGGCCGGTCCGGGCTGCTGGCGCGCCCGTCATGCCAGCGAGCAGCCACGGCCCAGGGAAAAGCCTTAATCCAACAACCCAAAACCTGACACCGGAAACCAAACCGTATGGCCACGCACCTCGTGTATGCCGACGCCCAGGGCCGCATCTATGATCATCCCTCATTGGAGATGGTCGGACGGAGTGGCCGGGATTTTTGCCGGATTCCGGCTGATGCCTTGATCCCCCTGCCACCGGGCAGCGATCTGTTCGTGCTGCCGGGACGGCGGCCGGTGGGGTATGACCGGCGCCGGCGGCGGTTGGTCAGGGCCGGGGAGAGGAAAGATCTGCCGGCGGATGCCCAGGCGGTGGCGGCTTTTATGGCTCCGGCCCATACCATGAGTTATCTGGCTGCTTATAACACGGAGCCCCAGGCCCCGGTTCTGCCTCTCTTTGCCTATACAGCCGTGGGGTGGCGGGCCGGGCGTTTTTGGGTGGCGGGTTGGCGGAGCGACCCCGATGTGCGCCAGGATATCCAGTTGGTGGATTGTGTGCAGGTGGAACGGGGGGTGCGCCGGCGGCTGGCCGCCGAGCCGGAGAACCGCCTGCTGCGGCATCTGTCCCACTGTGCCCTGACCTCTGGCTGCCCGGCTGCCCGGAATCTCTTTTTAGGCCGCTGGGAGGCCCCATTGCCCACCTCGCCCATCTGCAACGCCCGCTGTTTGGGATGCCTGTCCCAGCAGGAGCAGCAACACTTTCCGGCCCCCATGCAACGCCTGACCTTTGTCCCCAGTCCCCAGGAGATAGCCGGGGTGGCGGTGCCCCACCTCCTCCAGGCCGAGCGGGCCGTGGCCAGTTTCGGGCAAGGCTGTGAGGGGGAACCCCTGTTGCAGGGGGAAACCTTGGAGTCTGCCATCCGGTTGATCCGGCGTCAGGTTTCCCGGGGGACGCTGAATCTGAACACCAACGCCAGCCGGCCTCAGGTCATCGCCGCCCTGGTGGAGGCGGGACTGGACAGCATCCGGGTAAGCCTGAGCAGCGCCCGGTCTGAATATTATGCCGCCTATTACCGTCCCCGGGGCTATGGCCTGGCCGATGTCATCGCCGCCATCCGCGCCGCCAAGGCCGGGGGGGCCAAGGTCGCCCTCAACTATCTCATTTTCCCCGGTTTCAGTGATCAACCGGCGGAACTGGCGGCCTTGACCGAACTCATTGCCAAGACCGACGTTGACCTCATCCAATTGCGCAATCTCAATATTGATCCGGATTATTATCTTACCGGCATCCGCTGGCACGATCGGGAGCGGCCGCTGGGAGTCCGGACCATGGTGACCAGCCTACAAAAGACCTTCCCCCGACTGCGCTTCGGTTATTTTAATCCGGCCTGGCGGGGCTGAGCCCCACCGGAGGGCGGAACCGAAAGAAAAGTTTGAATTTTCTCTCTCATGGGCATACAATACAACCCAACGGAGCGAATAGGCACCCAGGGGATGTTTTTGGCATAATATTTTCTCAGCACCCGAGGTAATGGCGATGAGTTGGTTACTGACTGGCGCCGAAGTCCTGCAGGTTGTGGATATGGATCTGGCCCTGACTGCCGCGGAAGCGGCCTTCCGGGCCTATGCCGAGGGGCGGGTCAACATGCCGCCCAAATCTTACCTCCAATTGAGCAAGGGGGATTTCCGGGCCATGTATGGCACCTTGACCCTGGAGCGGGAGATCTGCGGCCTGAAATGGGTCAGCGCCCATCCGGCCAACCCGCAGCGGGGCCTGCCCACCATCATGGCCAAGATCATCCTGAATGACCCTGAAACCGCCCTGGAACTGGCCGATATGGACGGGACCTATATCACCAACTATCGCACCGGGGCCGCCGGGGGGTTGGCGGCCCGCTATCTGGCCCGGCCGGAGGCTGCCTCCGTGGGGGTCATCGGCGCCGGGGTGCAGGCCCGAATGCAATTGGCTGCCCTGTGCAAAGTTCGGGATATCCGTCAGGTGACCATTTATAATCGGACTCCGGCCCGGGCTCAGGCGCTCAAGGAGGAACTGGCCTCCCGCTACGACCTTCAACTCATGGTGGCCGAGCACCCGCAAGAAGCAGTGCAGGGCAAGGATATCATTGTGACCACCACGGCCAGTACGAGCCCCCTTGTCCAAGCCGATTGGGTCAGTCCCGGCACCCATATCAACGCCATCGGCGCCGATGCCGCCGGCAAACAGGAAATTGTTCCGGCTATCTTCAGGAAGGCCAAGGTCATCGTTGACGATCTGGCCCAAGCGCAGCATTCCGGCGAGATAAATGTGGCTTTGGCCCAAGGGTATTTCCGGGTGGATCAGATTCATGCCTCCCTGGGCGAGGTAGTCGCTGGCAAAAAGCCGGGGCGGGAACATCCGGATGAGATTACGATTTTTGACTCCACGGGCCTCATCATTCAGGACCTGGCCCTGGGGCAGGCGGTGCTGCAGTTGGCTCAGGAGCGGGGGTTGGGGGAGTATAAAGAATTTATCCCGGGCTTGCCGCCCAAATAGAGCCTCAGCGGGATTGTCGGCGACGGGAGTGGGCACAACGTTGGCAGAGGAGGCCCGTGGGCGTGACCTGGTGCAGACCCTCAACCACCACGGCGCCACATTCCTGGCAGATTCCCAAAATATGTGGGATGCCCCGGCCGCCCAAATGCGTGGGCGGCTGGGGTTCTTGTTTCGCACGACCTCGGAGCCGCCGCCAGATATCGGACCATATCCCCATACCAGGAGTATGACCTACAGCAGCGACCCACGTCAAGGGGGCGCGGCCCGGCATCATATTGACAACACCTTTGGAGAGGAGCAGCGAGAATGAAAAGAAGCGAGCGGGGGCACCACGAACACCGGCGGGTGTATGAGCAAACCCCCCTCACCATAGATCATACCCTGGCCATGGCGGAGGTGGTGGGCGCGGCCAACGGCCTGAGTGAAGGCGAACTGCGGGCGATGGAACCGCAGTTGCACCGGGTCGATGAACAGATTCAGACCTGGCGGAGCAATGGCACGGCCGGATTTTGTGCTCTCCTCGACGATACGGCCACCGTCCAGGAGATCAAAGGGCTGGCCAAAAAGCTGAAGGAATGGTGTCGGGACGCCCTGATCGTCGGCATCGGCGGTTCAGCCTGGGGGGCCCGAGCCCTGCGCCAGGCCCTGCTGCATCCGTCGCACAATCACTTTCCGTTGGGCCAACGCCATTACCACTCCCGGCTGTTTATCGCCGATAACATTGAGCCGGACAGCCTCTACGGCATGCTGGACGGCCTGGAGTTGAAGCGCACCGCGGTAAATGTTATATCCAAATCAGGGGAGACGCCGGAAACTCTGGCCCTGTTTTTATTTATCTACCAGATCCTGGAAAATCGGCTGGGTGCGGCCCAGGCCAAAGAAAGCTGTGTCTTGACCACCGACGGCGGCCAGGGCAGTCTGGCCCGTCTGGCGGCGCGGGAGGGGTTCCCGCACCTGCATGTCCCGGCCGGGGTGAGCGGCCGCTTTGGTATACTGTCAGCCATGGGCCTGTTCCCTGCCGCTCTGGCCGGTATTGACATCGACGGCCTGCTGGCCGGCGCCAGATTTATGGACCAGAGACTGGCTGCGGCGCCTGTAACGGCAAACCCCGCCTATCGACTGGCTGCCTGTTATTATCTGGCCCACCAGGCCAAAGGGCGACGCCTACAGGTCATCATGCCCTATGCCGACAGCCTCTTGGGTCTGGCCGAATGGTGCAGCCACCTATGGGCCGAAAGTCTGGGGAAACAGTATGATCGGCATGGCCGGGCGGTCAATGTGGGCTTGACGACTTTGCGGGCCCGGGGGGCCACGGATCAGCACACTCAACTGCAGCTCTATCTGGAGGGGCCGCCCGATAAGATTGTGACCTTCTGGGAAGTGGGGAAGTTTCAACACACCATCATGATCCCACCGCGTTTCGCCGATCAGGAGGGTCTCGAGTATCTGGGCGGCCAGACCCTGGGGGCGCTATTGGCCGCAGAAAAACAGGCCACGGCCTGGCAGTTGGCCGAACGGGGCTGCCCCAGCCTCACCATCCAGATTCCCGAGGTCAATGCCTTCACCGTCGGCCAGTTGATTTATCTGCTGCAGATGACGGTGGTCGCCCTGGGGGCCTTGTTGGAGATCGATCCCTTCGGGCAGCCACAGGTTGAAGGCCTGAAACGGACCATTGGCGGCCTTTTGGGTCGGCCGGGCCATGACCCCGAACGCGAGGCTTTTGCGGCCTGGAGCCGGAGCATCAAAAAATATGTTCTCTAACAGCATGGGCTTCGGCAGAATCTGATCCCGATGTTGCGCCGGTTCAAACACACCTGGCGGCCGGACCGCCAAGACCTGGAAACCTTCCGGCTGGTGAAATTTTTTACCCTCACCGGCTTCGTGGTCATTGCCCTCTTTACGGTCTTCCTCACCTTGTTTGTCGCCGACCGCCTCCAGGAAATGGCCCTGAAAAAGAGTGAGGATTATGCGGCGCTGTTGGCTGCCAATCTAAATCACCAAGTTTTTCAGCAGTTTGTCCTGCCGGCGGCCATCCGCTTTCAAGGGCGCATCCAGATCAGTGACCCGGCCCAATACGAGCTGCTGGACACGGTGGTGCGCAACACGATTCATGGCTTCCATGTCCAGCAGGTGAATATCTATGACCAGCGGGGGGATTTGGCCTACAGCACCGATCCCATTGAGTTGGGCGGCGGTTTTCTGCATGTGCCGGCGGTGCGCCAGGCTTTGGAGGCGGGGGAGCGCAGCATTCAATTGGAGGTCCCCAAATCCATGCTCCTGTCCCTGCTGTTTCGGTCCTCCAAAGAAAAGTTCCTGAAAACCTTTAATCCCCTGCGCCTGGAAAGTGTGGAGATCAAGCTGACCCCGGAATTGGGGCCGGTCATCGGGGTTTTTGAGATCACCCAGGATATCTCCCGGGACATGGCGGAGATCGGCAAATTCCAGCTCATGCTCATTGCCACGCTGGTGGCCCTCATGGGTCTGCTGTTTGTGGTCCTGCGGCAGATCGTCAAGAAGGCGGAATCTATCCTGGAGCGTCGTCAGGAGGAACAGAAGGAACTCCAGGCCCAATTGGAGCTGGCGGAACGGTTGGCGGCTTTGGGGGAAATGGTGGCGGGGGTAGCCCATGAAATCCGCAACCCCCTGGGCATTATCAGCTCTACGGCCGAACTGCTGCGCAAACGCCTGGAACACGATGCGGCCAACAACCGCCTGGCCACCATCATTGAAGAGGAGGTTAACCGCCTCAATCAGACGGTGACAGAATTTCTGGATTTTGCCCGGCCGCGCCAGCCCAATTTACAGCCGGCCGAGGTGGAGGAGATCATCGAACGGGGTCTGGAATTCCTGCGGCCCGAGATTGAACGCCATCATATTGCCCTGGAGCGGCATTATGCCGAGAACGGCCGTCCCCTGTGGGTTGATCCCGATCTGTTGTATCGCGCCTTTCTGAATATCCTGATCAATGCCATTCAAGCCATGCCTCAGGGGGGCAATCTGGTGGTGACCACGCAGCCGGGCCCCCAGGGCAAGGGACGAAAAATTATCTTCCAGGACACCGGCGAGGGGATTTTGCCCGAGAACGCCAAAAAAATCTTCAACCCGTTCTTCACCACCAAAGACAAAGGCAGCGGCTTGGGTCTGTCCATTGTCAAGGGCATTATTGAAAGCCACCAGGGGCAGATCACCATCGACAGCGACGTGGGGCGGGGGGCCAGAGTAAGTATCGTTCTTCCTGAAATCGACCATGCCTGAGCAGCCAGGGCCCGGCGCCGGGCTGCGGCCGGAGCCGGGAGCCAAGAAAAATATTATATGGACACGGTGTTAGTAGTTGATGACGAAAAAAATTACCTGCTGGTCATGGAGACCCTCCTGGCCGGGGCGGGGTATGAGGTCCTGACCGCAGACAGCGGCGAAGAGGCCCTGGAAATCATCCGCCGCAACGACCTGGATCTGGTCATCACCGATATGAAGATGCCCCGCCTCAGCGGCATCGAATTAATGGAGCAGATTAAACAGGTCTATCCCGATCTGCCGGTCATTATGATGACAGCCTATGGGACGGTGGAGAAGGCTGTGGAGGCCATGAAAAAAGGGGCCTTTGACTATATCCTGAAACCCTTCAAAAATGAGGAGATGCTCCTGACGGTGGCCAAGGCCCTGGATCTGCGCCACCTGCTCACCGAAAACCGCCGCTTGAAACAGGATCTGGAGCAGCGCTACCGGTTTGAAAACATCATCGGCAACAGCAAGGCCATGCAGGTTATCTTCGCCATGGTGGAAAAGGTGGCCCAGACCCGGGCGACGGTGCTGATCTCCGGGGAAAGCGGCACCGGCAAAGAGTTGATCGCCCGGGCCATCCACTATCGCAGCCCCAGAAATCAGGGGCCCTTTATCTCGGTCAATTGCGGGGCCTTGACGGAGACGCTGCTGGAAAGCGAACTGTTCGGCCACGAGAAGGGCGCCTTTACCCACGCCCTGACCATGCGCAAAGGCCGCTTTGAATTGGCCGAAGGCGGCACCCTGTTCCTGGATGAAGTGGCGGAAATGTCTCCGGCTTTACAGGTCAAACTCCTGCGGGTCTTGCAGGAGATGGAGTTTGAACGGGTGGGCGGCTCCAAGACCATTCGGGTGGATGTGCGGGTCGTGGCCGCCTCCAACCGGGAGCTGAAGACCGAAGTGGAGGCCGGCAATTTCCGGGAAGACCTGTTCTATCGCCTGAACGTGGTCCATATCCAGATGCCGCCCTTACGGCAACGCGTCGAAGATATCCCCTTGCTGGTCACCCATTTTATTCACAAGTATGCGGCCGCAAACCAGAAAGAGGACGTCAAGCTCGATCCCGAAGTCATGAAAATCCTGGTGAGCTACCCCTGGCCGGGGAATGTCCGGGAATTGGAAAACGTCATTGAACGGGCCGTGATCCTGTGCAGCCAGAATACCATCACGATTCACGATCTGCCCCCGCAGATCACCGAGGCTCCGAAAGTCGAACTGGATATTGACCAGATGGTGCCCAGCCACATTCCCCTGCCGGAAGCCTTGGAAAAGATTGAAGAACTGATGATCCGCCGGGCCCTCCACCAATCCGGTTATGTGCAGGTGCGGGCCGCCGAACTGCTGGGCATCACCAAAAGCCTGCTGCAATATAAGTTAAAGAAATATCAGATCACCGGCTGAGAAACGGGATCAGGGGCCACAGGCCAAAAAAAGAGCAAGCCGAGGGGAGATTGGCATGAAATGGCAAGATTTTCCGGAAGATCTGAAGCCCTATCTGCTGCCGCAGCCTGCGGGGCAGATGGTCTACCGCTGTTTGGCCTGCGGGGCCGAATACGGCATTGAGGCGCTGCTGTACACCTGTCCAAAGTGCCAGGGGTTGTTCTTATTGGTGGATCTGGAGGCGGACAGGCTGAAAGCGCGGCCCGGCTCCTTCTGGCGGCGGCTCTTTGATTACCGGCGGCTGCTCAATGACCCCGCGGTGCAGGGGGTCTTTTGTTACCATGAACTCATCGCCCCCATCATCCCCCGGGAGGACATCATCTACCTGGGTGAGTGCCATACACCGCAGGTGGCGGCCAACCCCCGGCTCCAGGATGAAGTGGGTCTGGCCTTTTACTTTAAGAATGACGGGCAGAACCCCAGCGCCTCCTTCAAGGATCGG
>CALGOE010000272.1 GCA_937958145.1 uncultured Desulfobacca sp. | reverse complement strand
TGCTTGACCCCCAAATATTCGGCAAAGGCCGCCTCCAGGCGCTCCACCCGCGGCCCCTGGGAGAGCCAGCCGGACTGGAGCACCTCGGTGACGGCGGCAATTTCTTCCGGGCCGAACTGGACGTCGGCTAAGGGTATCTTCCACATAGAGTGATCCGGGGCCCGTGGTCAGTGCCCAGTTGTTAGAGGTTATAGATGTCTGGTTTATAGCGGTGTAAATGCTCTCGGATATAAGCCATGGTCTCGGCCAAACCCTCCCGGAGGGGAATCCGCGGCTGCCAGCCCAAGATTTCTCTGGCTTTGCGATTGTCGCTCTCCAGGTGCCAGACCTCGCTGGCCTCCGGCCGAGAGCGCTCGGCCGTGGAGACAATAGTCTTGGGCTGCCCCAGGATTTCTATAATATTATTAGCAATTTCGCCAATGCTGACCGTGCTGCCGGTCCCCAGATTTATCACTTGGCCCAATGCCGCCGGTGCCGTGGCGGCCTTGATAAACCCCTCTACGGTATCGGCCACATAGGTCAGGTCCCGCCGGGGCTCCAGATTGCCCAGCCGGATGATATCCCCCGTTAATGCCTGGGTAATGATGGTGGGAATCACGGCCCGGGCCGATTGCCGGGGGCCATAGGTGTTAAAGGGCCGCACCGTCACCACCGGCAGGTCAAAGGACAGGTGATACGATTCCGCCAGCTTATCGGCGCCGATCTTGCTGGCCGAGTAGGGTGACTGCCCCTGCAGCGGGTGAGTCTCATCAATGGGCGTGTACTGGGCGGTGCCATAGGTCTCGCTGGTGGAGGTGTGGATAAAGCGGACTACCCCCTCCGCCCGGGCCGCTTCCAGCAGGTTCAAGGTGCCGCCGCAGTTGACCGCTACATATTGAGCCGGGGCCATATATGAATAGGGGATGGCAATGAGTGCTGCCAAGTGAAAGACCAAGCTGCAGCCCTGCACTGCCCGCCGGGTGCTGAAAGGGTCGGTAATATCACCGGCCACTACTTCAATTTCCCGCAGAATATTTTGGGGCAGCTGCTCCAGCAGACCCCAATCATTGCGGGAATTATATCGCACCAAGGCCCGCACCCGCCCGCCCAGTTCCACCAGCCGGGCCGCCAGATGACTGCCGATGAAACCACCGGCACCCGTTAGGAGAATCTGTTGATTACTGATAGACATGAACGACTGTTTACCTCTTGGCAAAATCCTTTAATTCTGCTAACCTAGAAACAATTACCCAGCCACCCACCGGAGTTGTCCGTGCTGTCGTATCAACAGGCCAAAGATATTGAAGACGCTTTGGGGCCGCAGCAAGCCGCCCCCATTATTGCGGCCCTGGAAGGGCTTGACCGCAAGATTGAGCAACAGCGGACCGCTCTCAAGGAGGACCTCCTCCTGGAGCTGGCCACCAAGGCAGATATCGCCAACCTGCGCACCGAACTCAAAGAGGACATGGCGAACCTGCGAGCCGAACTCAAAGAGGACATAGCGAACCTGCGAGCCGAACTCAAACAAGACATCGGCAGCCTCCGCCATGAATTAACCACCAGTTTCGCTTTCTTGAATAATAAAATTGACACGGAAATCGCCAAAGTTTATCTGGAAATTGCCAAAATCCACGGCGAATTCAAGAGCATCCGCCTCTGGATGAAACTGTTGGTGGCCATCGGCATCCTTGGCATGACCTTCTTCAGTCCCACCACCATTAAGCTATTAGAAATGTTGAAGTAGGACCCTATTAACTGGTTTTTCCCTTCCTGCTTATTCTACCTGTGTTGCCGCTTCATCCGCTGCCGGCTTCTGCAGCACGAAGAGCCGGTGGGTGCAGAGAAACGGCAGTATCACTTCGCAGAGATGAGCCAGCCACAACAATCCCCGAGGCAACAGCCGCAGCAGGGGCGGTGGAAATATGAGTTTGAAGCGGTGGCGCCGTAGCAGGCCCGGAAACAGCCGCTCAATCTCTTTCTGGCGGATACCCACCGTATCAGTGTTGAAGGGTGAAGAGATCACGTAATCAAAGATCATGATATAGCCGCCGGGCCGCACCACCCGGGTCATTTCCTGGGCCAAGGCCAGGCGCGCCGCCGGGTCCAGGATGGAAGAAAAGACCGTGTTGGCGGCGCAGAGATCCATGGTAGCACCAGCATAGTCCAGCCCCAAGGCGTTGCCGACGCGCCAATCTATGCTCACAGGCGACAGGGCTTGCGCCCGGACAATCCGGTCCGGCAATAAATCTATGCCGTGCAAACGCTCCGGACTGGCCCCCCATTCCACCAGAAGCCGCAGCCAGCCGCCGCTGCCGCAGCCCACATCCAATATGTGCAGCGGCGCCAGATCGTTGATGCCGAGGCATTGAAAAGCCCGCGCGAGAACAGCTCGGCTACGGTAGATAAGGTAGAGAGTGTCCTGACGCTGCCAGTGGTAGAGAGCCGGTTTGCCGGAGGCGTCCCGTTTGGCATAGACTTGGCGAATGCGCCTTTCCTCTTGACTCATTTTCGACAGTGAAATGCCCATTTTGCCACTTTTTGAGTGTTAAATGATTGAAATTACTTCCTCACAATTTTTTTAATTTTCAAACTGTAGTGCCAAAAAAATGCAG
>CALGOE010000271.1 GCA_937958145.1 uncultured Desulfobacca sp. | reverse complement strand
GCCGGCGATCTGCGCTTCTGGCGGGAATTGACGGCCCGTCTCTATCGCAGCGCCGAGGTGGGCAAAGACGACATCGTGCAGATTATCCTGGCCGCCGGGTTGAATAACTGGGCCCGGGATCTGAAGGACGGGGCGGAACACCTGGGGGCCTCGGTCATCCCTTTCGCCAACCTGAATTTTGCCAAACAGCTGATGGTCATGCGGGATTATAAGACCTCCATCCTGGTGACCACCCCTTCCTACGCCCGGCATCTCATCGATGTGAGGGAAAATATGGGGCTGGTGGCGGCAGACTTCAGCCTGAAACGGGCTATTCTGGTGGCGGAACCCCTGACCCCGGCGCTGCGCCAGGAAATCGCCGCCGGGCTGCAGGTCAGCATCAGCACCGCCTATGGCATTACCGAGGTGCTGGGACCGGGACTGGCCTTTAGTTGCCCCCAGAACGACGGCCTGCACTTTTCTGAAGATCATTTCCTCCCCGAAATCGTTGCCCCTGACACCGGTGACCCGTGCCCCCAGGGGGTTCCCGGGGAGCTGGTCATTACCACCCTCTCCACCACCGCCTTCCCGTTGGTCCGGTTTCGCACCGGGGACATCACCTCGCTTAAGGCAGAAGCCTGTCCCTGCGGCTGCCCCCTCATCCGTCTGGGCGACATTCTCGGCCGCTGCGACCGCATTTTTTCGGTGGGGGGCATCAAGATCCATCCGGACCAGGTCGGCAGCGCCATCCAGGAGATCCTTTCCGGTCATATCCCCCGTTATCGGCTGCGCCTGGGCCAAGACGCCGGCCTGACCTTTCTGGATATTGAACTGCAAATGGACGAGACCTTTTTTTCCGATGAAGTAAAATGCCTGGAAGCCATCAGCCGCCGCCTCCGGAGGCATTTGCGGGAAAACCTGGGCATTGACTCTCGGGTGGCCCTGGTGGAAAAAATTTCCCCGGAGGCCTGATAATTCTGTTGCATTTTTCCCAGACCTTTGTAACCATAGCACCATCACACCTGAGGAGGATGGTAATGTTGGTCAGAAAGCTCAGTTTTTTCACGATTTTTATAGGTATCCTGGCAGTATTGGCCTTTTCCGCCCAAGCCGCGGATCCCATTAAGATCGGATCCGTGCTGCGGCTGTCGGCCGGGGCCGAAGACGGCCTGCCGGCCAAGCGGGGCGTGGAGCTGGCGGTCGCTGCCATCAACAAAGCCGGCGGCATCAACGGCCGCAAGATAGAGGTGATCTTCGAAGATGAAAAAGATTCCCCTACCAGTGCCGTGAACGCCGTGCAGAAACTCATCAACGTCAATAAAGTGGTGGCCATCATCGGTCCCATGACCTCGGGCGCGGCCCTGGCCGCAGCACCGTCGGCCAACGAAGCCAAGATCCCCATGATCACGCCCACCGCCACCTCGCCCAAGGTCAGCGGCGCCGGGGCCTATATCTATCGGGGCTGCTCCCGTATCGATAAGCAGGCCGAGGCCCTGACCAAATACATCGCCGAGACGGACAAGCCGAAAACCGTGGGCATCCTTTACTCCAATGAGCCTTACGGCAAAGGCTCCTATGAGCTTTTCAGCAAATATTTCGACCAATTGGGCATCAAGGTCGTGGCCACCGAGTCCTTCATGCGGGGCGCCAAGGATTTTAAGGCGCAATTGACCAATCTCAAGGCCGCCAACCCGGATATCCTCTTTATCCCCGGTTATTATCAGGAAACCGCCCCGGCTGCGGCCCAGGCCCGGCAATTGGGTCTGAACCAGCGGATCGTCGGCGTGTACGGGGATATCGCGCCCATCTATATTGAATTGGCCGGCAAAGCCGCCGAAGGACACCTGGTGGCCAGCGAATACCATGAAGAGTATGACACCCCCAAAAACAAGGAATTCAAAGAAGCCTACTACGCCCTGGTCAAATCCATCCCCAACGAACCGGTGAATATCATGTTTGCCGCCCTCACCTATGACATGACCAGCATGGTGGCCGAGGGGATGAAAAAATACGGGCCGACTCCGGATGGCATCAAGAAATTCCTGGATGAGGTCAAGGATTACGACGGCGTCACCGGCCGGCTGGCGTTTAATCCGGACCACGATGTGGTCAAAGGCGATGTGGCGCTGTTCGAGGTCAAAAATGGCAAATACGTCCGGGTGAAGTAGACCACACCACGTCAGACCGGACTAATCTGGCAGGCTCGGGGCGGATAACTATCCGCCTCATTTTTTTTCTGACCGTGCCGCATCAGGAGGCGGCTGGCCGGGCGCTTGGCCAGATGATATCAGCTCAAAGAAACTCTGCTCGGGCAGGGCGGGGAGCTGCCGATCCTGCCCCCACCGGGCAGCGGCCAACATCGGTGGCAGCTGCCGCCAGAGCCGGCGGCCCAGGGGGACTAGACGACGATAGAGAAACGGTGCCGAGAGGATCAGGTCGGCGCTCTGGACTGCGGTCCTGAGCACCGGATGGCGGCGGCTGCCGCAGCGCAGCCGGGCGATGTGACCGGCCAGGTCAATGGCCACGGGACAGATCTGGGAACAGGCGCCACATTGGCTGCACAGATCGGTGAGATCGGTCTGGCCGCCCAGATAGGCTGCCAGTAGGATGCCGATGGCACCAGGGTAGACCTGGCCATACAAATGGCCACCCCCGACCTGGAAGATGGGGCAGATGTTTAAACAGGCGCCGCAACGCAGGCAATACAGGGCCTCCCGCAGGTGGGGGGTCGCGGCCAGCCGCCGGCGGCCGTTATCCAGCAGGATGAGATAAAAAGCCTGCCGTCCTTGGGGCTGCGGTTTCAGGCCGGCCATGAAATTGACATAGGCGGTGAGACGTTGGCCGGTGGCACTGGCCGGCAGCAGCCGCAAAAAGACCTCCAGATCCGCCAGGGTGGGAATGATCTTCTCCAGCCCCATGAGGGCCACATGCACGGGCGGGGCCGAGGCCGTCAGACGCAGATTGCCCTCGTTCTCCAGCATGACCAGATGACCGCTGGCCGCAGCAGCGAAGTTGACGCCGGTAACGCCCATCTGGGCCTGCCAGAAGCGCGGCCGGAGATATGCCGCCCCCTGCCGGGAAAGGGCCTCGGGCTCAGACTGCCAGGGCAGGTCCAGGCGCGCAGCAAAGAGCTTGGCGATGTCCCGACGGTTCAGATGCATGGCCGGGGCCGTGAGATGGGCGGGGGTATCGCCGGCCAGCTGCACAATGAATTCCCCCAGGTCCGTCTCCACCACCTCCATCCCAGCCGCCATCAGATTGGCGCTCAGGCCGATCTCTTCACTGGTCATGGACTTGGCCTTGACCACGAGGCGGGTCTGATGGCGACGGGCCAGAGTCAGGAGAATGGAGTTGGCCTGTTGGCTGTCCGCGGCCTGGAACACCTGCCCGCCCCAGCCCTGCACCTGCACCTGGAGCTGGGCCAGATAATCGTCGAGATGAGTTATGACTTCCTTTTTCAGGGCGTGGGCCTGCCGCCGCCAGCTCTCCCAGTGGGGCGAGGCGGCCACCAGCTTCTCACGGGCGGCCAGGGCCCGCTGCGCAGCCGCCCGAATGGCGGGGATTTCAAAGGGAAAGGTCGGTGGGGTCAAGATTGCCACCCGCACGTCTGCCAGAGTATTGGCCGGTGCTGGCAGGGAAGGGGAGCAGGGGGCAGAATCCCTGTTCCCCAAGGAACTACGCTTTTTACGGCGTCGCCGGCGGCTCCGATTCGCTTAATTTTTCCGGGTTGGTCATGGCCACCTGCAGGAAATCGTCCACCTGCTCCCGGAGCCAGGCGTGTTCGGCGAACTGCTTCAGGGTCTGACCGATGGCCTCCTTGAGTTCCGCCGGCAGCAGGGTGGATTGGTCCAGGCGGGCCGCCAGGAAAGCCAGCAGGGTCTGATGCGTCACCCCTTCTGCCGCCACCCCCTGCTTGCCCAACACCTGGCGGATATCAGCGGGAATCTGGTGGTTGATCACACCCTGCAAGAACGCCCCGGGGGCGTGACCGCTGAGCAGGGATTCGAAAAAGAAACGGGTGCGCAGATAAAGTTTGCCCGAGTTCCAGACTTTTTCCAACTGGGCTTTGTTGCTGACATCCCGGCCATAGGCTTCCAGGGCCTGCCGGTACTTTTCCTCGAATTTGCCCAGGATCAGGTTGTAGATCATGCTTAGGTTGATGAGAAACATGCCGACGACACTGGCGGCCCGCAGCGATGAAGGGATTTCACTGGCCCAATTCCAGGCAAAGTAGAGGAAGAGGATGAGCAGGATGATGGTTCGCAGCCAACTCAGGCCGGTGCTGATGAGGGTGGCACGACGATGTTGCAGAAAAAACAAACCCACCAGCAGGAAAAACAAGACCGCCTGGACATACGGGGTGAAAAGATAATTCGTCAGAAAATCAATCATTTGGTCGCTCCTGGGTTAAGGTCAGCCGTGGGTTGGCCGTTTTCAGGACGGCAGGTCATAAACCTTGATCTTGGCCCGTTGGCGTTCTTCCGCCAGCCACTGGGCGAAGACCATCTGCCTTTTTATTTCCAATAAGGCTTTTTCGAGCTGTTCCTTGTCTTGGGCAAACTGTTCGGCGTTGGGCTGCCGCCGCTCTTTCAAGACCATGATCAGGCTGTTGTTCTGCACCCTGACCGGCTCTGCCGGCAACGGCTGTTGGGCCGACAGGGTGAAAGCAGTGGTGGTCAGATCCTGTTGCTGGGGATAGCCGGGGAACCCCTGCGGTCGGGTGAACCAGCCGCTGTCTTTGACGCTCAAACCCGCCTGGACCGCCACCTTGGCCAACGCTTCCCCTTTGTGAAGGCGAGCCAGAAGCGTCTTGGCCTCCTGGGCCGCAGCGGCCTGGGCTTTGTCCAGACGGACCGCATCCGCCACCCGATCCTTGATCTGTTCCAAAGGCGGCACCAGGCTCTCGTGCCGCTCAAGCAGTTGCACCAGGACAATCCCGTCCGGCACGGCAATGGGTTTGCTGACCTCTCCTGGTTTCAAGGCCAGTGCCGCTTGGGAGACGGCAGGCTGCCGCCCCAGTCCCGGGAGAGGCTCTGTCGCAGCCTGCAGGGCCGTCTGCTGAAAGGGCAGATTGTGCTGTTTGGCCACGTCCACGAAAGCCGAGGTCGCCATCTCCTGCCGTAACCCGACTGCCCGTTCTTCGGCCAGCCGCCTGGCCTCGGCCTCCCGCCAGGCCTTCTCCACCTGGGCCTGCACCTGGGCCAGAGTCGGGGCTTTGGTTTCAATAATTTCCGTGACCTGGACCAGACTGAGCTCCGTGGCCGTGGTGACTAAACCCAGCTCGCCTTTTTTCAGTCCAAAGACCACGGCCTCCCACTCCGGCGGGTTCTTCCCCCGGTGCACCACCCCCAGGTCTTCGACCTGCAGGCGGAGCCCTTGCGGTTGGGCATAACGCCGCAATAATTCATCCAACGGCACGCCGCGGCGGCCCTCCTGCAGGATGGACTCGGCCATTTCTTTCAGGCGTTGACGTTCGGCC
>CALGOE010000270.1 GCA_937958145.1 uncultured Desulfobacca sp. | reverse complement strand
TGTCTTGTACTGCCCAGAAGGCGCACCGCTTCGAGCGGGCGCCTTCTTTTGTGTGCCGTGCTTACCCGCCACACAAAAAAAACCAGGGCGGCACACCCACCCTGGTCCTTTTTTGCCGTGGGAGCAAACGCCTTACCGGGTCAGCCAGTGGCGGTTGCGCACCGTCAGGAAGGCGTAAGGGTAGATCCATTGGAGCAGGAAGAAGGCGTAGTAGCTGTAGATGACCCCATAGACAAAGTCCAGATCCCGTTCCAAAACGACATAATAGATCATGTACATGGCGGAGATGACCCCCAGGGCCGCCATAAATTTGATGAATACCACCGGGTAGACAACGATGGAACTCAGCAGCAGGCCCAAAAAGAGATAGGTCAGGGGAAATTCAATCTGGGTCATGAAGAAATCGACAATGGGCAGCAGCCGGTGTTTTTCCCGGTAGTTGGTAAAAAGATAACCCAGCTGGACGAAAGATTCCCGGACATTGCCCCGCTCCCAGCGGAGATACATCTTGCACAGACCTTTGTAGGTCTCCGGCACCAGGGTATGGACAATGGCGCTGCGTTGATAAACGCTGTAGAAGCCGCTGCGCAACACGAAGTTGGTCAGGGCCCGGTCTTCGGAATGATGGCAGGGGGAGCCCAAAAAGGTCTGATGGAGCCAGGCATCCACATGGGGCAGGACTGCCTCCCGGCGATAGGCCGACAGGGCCCCGGGGGTGCAGGTCACGCCGCCATACCGGGATTGGGAAGCCCGCAGGAAATCAAAGGAGAGCACAAAACGGACCGCCAACATCTTGCCCAAAAGGCTCTGGTGGCGGTTGTAGACCTTGACGTTGCCGGCCACGGCGCCGATTTTGGGGTCATGCAGCATGGGGGCCACAATCTGCCGCAAGGTATCTTTGCTGATGACCGAATCGGAATCGATGGTAACGAAAATCTCGCCCCGGCCTTGGGTAAAACCGGCATAGAGCCCGGCCTTCTTGCCCCGGTTCTGGGGGAAGCGCACAGCCTTGATCAGGTCCGGATAACGCTCTTGGGCCCGGCTGATGTAAGTCCAGGTATCATCCTTGGAGCCGTCGTCAATGCAGATGATTTCCAGTTTTTCCCGGGGGTAATCCGCCGCCGTCACCGCATAAATGGCCTTTTCCACCATGGCCCCCTCATTATAAGCGGGAATAATGACGGTGACCGTGGGCAGCTCCCCGGCCGGCAGCGGGTAGGGTTTATAGCGATACCACAAAACGGTGCGAAGTATTTGAAATAACAAGAGTAAGAGCGTATAGACGGCACCGACCGCCGGAATCAGCGAGGTGTAGCTCTGGCGGCTCAGTAATTGAAGATAACCGTCCAAAGACCCCCACTTCAGGGACACCACAAAAAAGACCAGCAACAGCGCTGGTACCAGAATTTTGAGGATAAGATCCACCCATTGCATCTTTTTGAGGGCTACACCCTGTGGCGTGGCCTGAGCAGAGCCCAGATGGCGCAGGAACAGGGTTGAAGCAACAGTTCGCATGGCAGACCGACGACCTCCGTTGTGTGACATTAAGTTATCTGGTTATCTGGCGACCCGGAAATCGGATAGACAAGGCCAGAAAGTCGCTAGGGTAAAGATGCAAGACTCTTGCCAAGACAGGCAGGCTTGCCTCCAGGCTATCTTATTGATATCATTTATATTACGGCAAGCCTCGGGCAGGGCCTCAGGCCATGGCGCCGAGATTTTCTCAATCTGAGAAGACCACTCCCAAGGTCGTGGGAGATCTGTCATTTTGAGAAAACCAGGTTAACGATATCGGCTGCAAGCTGAACCTGAAGCCGGGGAAGTTGCTCCGAGGGCCGACCCAGTTGCGTGATAGTGAAATAATTCCCAAAAAAGACTTGAATAAGAGTGTTTTCTTTGCTATAGAACTAGATTTAACGATTATGAAACAAAGGAGAATTCCCATGGGGCTGGTAATGGTCTGTCCGCATTGTCAGGCAAAGGTAGATCTAAGTGCCCAAAAATGCCAATATTGTCAAGCTGATCTTCGCCAACTGCCCAAAGACCAGCGCCTGTATCGTATCGGGCAGCCAGGCCCACCGGTAACGACGGCGACGGCGATTCCGGTGTTGGAATCTGCCGGCGTCCCGGCCGCAGTGGCAACGGCCCCCGCCGGTCGGGTGCGCCGCCCGTATATCCGCCGGTATGCCGGCCAACCCGTGGCGGTGTCGCACCCCTCAACCCTCACGACAAGGGGAGCCACCGCGCCGGCGGGACGGATCCGCCGGCCTTATATTCGCCGGTATGCCGGTCAACCCGTGGCGGAAACCCATCCCTCCACGTTAACCAAACCCGCCACCGGTAAAACTGAAGCCAAAAAGACCAAAAAGGGCAAAGCGGCCCCCAAGAAAAAGAAATAACCGGGCTGCAGCGGTCCCCGCAGGAGTCTGCGTCTGCCCCTGGCGCCGGCAGCGGCGTTGTCGTCTCTTTTTTTCTCTGCACCTGGGAGTCATCATCGGTGTTGGTCTACAACACGTTAACAAAACGCAAGGAAGAGTTTATCCCTTTACAACCCGGGGTGGTGACGATCTATGCCTGCGGCGTCACCGTTTACGATGATTGTCATATCGGCCATGCCCGTTCCGCCGTTGTCTTTGACGTCATGGTCCGGTATCTCCGGTTTCAGGGATATAAGGTCACCTGGGTGCGGAATTTCACCGACATTGACGACAAGATCATCCGCCGCGCCCAACAGGAGAATCTTTCCTGGCAGACCGTGGCGGAGACTTACATTGCCGCTTTTCAACGGGATATGGCGGCCCTGGGAGTCAGTCCGGCCGACATCGAACCACGGGCCACGGAACATATCGGTGACATCATCCAGATGATCAAGATCCTGGAAGACAAAGGCTTTGCCTATCACCGGGATGGCGACGTCTATTTTCCCGTCGCCAAGTTCCCAGGTTATGGCAAACTGTCCGGCCGCAGTCTGGATGACATGTTGGCCGGGGCCCGGGTGGATATCAATATTCAAAAAGACAATCCCTTCGATTTTGTCCTCTGGAAGGCCAGCAAACCGGGGGAACCGTCCTGGGACAGTCCGTGGGGGCCTGGCCGACCCGGCTGGCATATCGAGTGTTCGGCCATGAGCCAACATTTTTTGGGGGCCACCTTTGACATCCACGGCGGCGGGGCCGACCTTATCTTCCCCCATCACGAGAATGAGATAGCGCAATCCGAGGCTGCCAACGGCCAACCCCTGGCCCGCTATTGGCTGCATAACGGCATGGTTACCATCAATCAGGAGAAGATGTCAAAATCTTTGGGCAATTTTTTCACGATCCAGGAAGTCCTGGCCAAATTTCACCCCGAGGTGGTCCGTTTTTTCCTGATTCAAAACCATTACCGCAGTCCCTTGGATTTTTCTGACCAGGCTCTGGCTGAGGCCCAAAACGCGGTCGAGAGGCTGTATGCCGCCCTGGCCCGCTTAGACCAGGTCGTGGCCGACATTGTGCTCCCTCAGACCGCCCCGGCCGACCATCCCCTGCCCGGCCTGAATGATGAGGAACACGAGCGTTTGCGCACCCTGCGGTCCAGGTTCCAGGAAGCCATGGACGATGATTTCAACACCGCCTTGGCTTTGGGCCACCTCTTTGACGCCGTGCGCCTGATCAACCGGACCTTGGAGAACCAGCCCACGGGCCTGAGCGCCAAGGCCTTTCTGGCCTGGCTGCGCCGGGAAGTGGCCACTCTGGGGGGCATTCTCAATCTCCTGCAGCACGACCCCTCTGAGATGTTACAGAATCTGCGGCAGAAGCGGGCAGCTCTGGCCCTGGAGCCGGCCGTCATCGAACGTTTGATCGAGGACCGGCGGCTGGCCCGTCAGGCCAAAGATTTTGCCAAAGCCGATGCTATCCGCCAACAACTGGCCGATGCCGGCATCCTCTTGGAGGACACCCCCCAGGGGACCACCTGGCGGGTCAAGACCTGATGGCGTCCAGCGGCCCTCCCCTCTGGCCCCCGATCATGGCCAGCTCGGGCCCGCAACCGGCTCCGGTCAGCAACCTCAGGGAATAAGGCATCTTTCAGGCTCAGTAAAGAACCGTGCCCTGCAAACTTTTCACCTCCGGCCGCTTCATCTGGCTGCTGATCCGTGACACTGTAACGGAATGGAACAAAGACGACGTGCCGGTCCTGGGCGCAGCCTTGGCCTTTTATACCCTTTTTTCCATGGCCCCCCTGTTAATTATTATTACTGTGGTCGTGGGTTATTTTTTGGGCCAGGAACGAGTACAGACCGATCTGGTGGTGCGGCTGGGGGAATATGTCGGGCTTGACAATGCCCAGAACCTGATGACAGTGATTCAGAACACTTACAAACCCGGCTCCGGGGTGTTGGCGACGGTCATCGCCATGGGCCTGATCCTGTTCGGTTCCACCACCGTCTTTTTGATGTTGCGCAATGCCCTCGATCAGATCTGGGGGATTGACAGCGGGGCCGGAGGGGTGTGGGGCCTGGTCCGGGACCGGGGCAAATCCCTTCTGGCGGTTCTTTTGATCGGGCTTCTCATTTTCCTCTCCATTGTCCTCAGATCCCTCCTGGCGGCTTTTTACCACCGCCTGGATGATTTTCTGGTCATGCCGGCCTTGGCCCTTAGTCTCATTGAGAACCTGTTAAACCTGGTCTTTCTCATCGTTCTCTTTACCATTCTGTACAAGGTTCTGCCCTCGGCCCGGGTGTCTTGGAAATTTGCGGCGCGAGGTGCTGTGGTCAGCGCCCTGCTCTTCAGCGCCGGCAATCTTTTTTTGGGCCTGTATCTAACCCGCCAGACCCTGGCCTCGGCTTATGGGGCCGCAGGTTCTCTGGTCGTTATCCTTTTGTGGGTGTTTTATTCCGCCCAGATCATCTTTGTGGGCGCTGAGTTTACCCAGGTTTACGCCCGTCACCGGGGACAGGGACTTGTCAACGTTGGCCCGCCCCCATCGGCAGACTCCTCACGCCTGCCGCCGTCGGCAGAATAGGCTCCTCTGGCGCTCACATGGAGATGGGAGCCACCGGTGCCGTTCGGGCCGGTCGGCCGCCATCGTGCGGCCTCAGGAGGCCGGAGGCGATGCCCTTGGCCCCTGGAGACATTTCAACTTTCCCCGGGGCTTGCCCCCGGGGCAGATATCGGAGGTATGAAATTCATGGATTTTCCCTGGGATGCAGTTGATTGGGTAATGCTGGATATGGACGGCACCCTCTTGGATAAGCATTTTGACGATTATTTCTGGGAAACCCTGGTGCCGCAGGAGTTTGCCCGTCGGCATCATCTGTCGCTGGCGGCGGCCCGTCAGGAGGTCTTTGCCCGTTACCAGCGGGAAGAGGGAACCTTAAACTGGACAGATATCGATTTCTGGTCCCGGGAGTTGGAGTTGGATATCCCCGCCTTGAAGGAAGGGATCCGCCATCTCATCGAGGTCCATCCGGACAGTAAACCGTTTTTGGAGTATGTCCGTCGTCTGCAGAAAAAAGTAATTTTAGTGACCAATGCCCATTACAAGACCCTGGACCTGAAGATGAATCATGTCGGCCTGTTGGGATATTTCGATCAGGTCATTTCTTCTTTTGATCTGGGCGCGCCCAAAGAGGACCGCCGGTTCTGGGCAGCCCTGGAAGCCCAGCTCCATTTTGACCCCCAGCGGACCATGTTAGTTGACGACAATCGGGACGTCTTGCAGACGGCCCGGGAGTACGGCATACGCTATCTTTTTTTCAAAGGCATCTCCAGCTCCCAGGCCCCGGCCGAGACCTCCCGCCGGTTTCCGGTGCTCAACTATTTTACGGAATTAATGCCAGCCGGCGCCGCGGTAGCGCCCGACAACCGGGCCGAGACACCGGCATGAAACAATGAACGGTGATTAATCGCGGGGAAATGGCAACGGCCGGTGAAAAACCCTCGTTGAGTGCCGGCAGGGAGGGAAGTAGTTATCTTTTGGTAAAGATTAGATTGTCCGCTGCGCTTGGCATGACAAATAGTCGGATACAGGATTTTGCAATAGCTGTTAGGCTTTTTCTCGCCAGATATCGGCTCCCAGGGCCGAGAGTTTCTGCTCCAGACGCTCATAGCCGCGGTCCAGATGGTAGACCCGGTGCACTTCCGTCTGGCCCTGGGCTCCCAGGCCGGCCAGCACCAGGGAAGCGCTGGCCCGCAGATCGGTGGCCATTACCGGCGCGCCCTGCAGCGTCTTGGTGCCGCGGACCACGGCCTGATTGCCCGAGACCACGATATCGGCGCCCAACCGGCGGAGTTCACTGACGTGCATGAAACGTTTTTCAAAGATGGTCTCGGTAATGACACTCACGCCCCGGGCCAGGGTCATGGTGGCCATAAATTGGGCCTGCATATCGGTGGGAAAGCCTGGATACGGCATGGTTTTGATGTCAACCCCCACCAGCGCCCCGGTGGGACGGACATAAATAGTATCCTTGTCCACCCTCAGCTTCAGGCCGGTCTCCAGGAACTTGTCAATAACCGCGGTCAGGTGCTCTACCGGTGCTTGCCGGATGGTCACCTCTCCCCGGGTAATGGCGGCGGCCGCTAGATAGGTCCCCGCCTCGATCCGGTCCGGCATGATCCGGTAAGAAGCCGGTTGCAATTCCTTCACCCCGTCAATGGTCAGGACATCGGTGCCGATCCCGTCGATGCGGGCGCCCATGGCTTGGAGGAATCTGGCCAGGTCCGAGACTTCGGGCTCCTGCGCTGCGTTCTTGATGATGGTCCGGCCCCGGGCCAACGTTGCCGCCATGAGCAGATTTTCCGTGCCGGTGACGGTGGGAAAATCAAGGATGATCTCGGCGCCTTCCAGACGTTTGACGCTGGCCTGCACGTAGCCATGCTCCAAGGCCACCTTGACGCCCATTTCCTCCAAACCCTTCAGGTGGAGATTGATGGGGCGGGCGCCGATGGCACAACCGCCGGGAAGCGATACCCGAGCTTTCCCCAACCGCGCCACCAGGGGGCCCAGTACCAACACCGCCGCCCGCATGGTTTTCACCAGATCATAGGGGGCCTCCCAGGAGACCACACCGGTGCTGTCGACCTGCAGCCCGTCGGCCTGATCAGCAAACTGCACCCCCAAATTGGCCAGGAGTTTTTTGGCCGTCCGGATATCGGCCAAGTTAGGCACGTTGCTCAAGACATGCTGCCCCGGCGCTAACAACGTGGCCGCCAAAATCGGCAGGGCGGCGTTTTTCGCCCCGCTGATCGTAACCTCGCCCTTTAAGGGTTTGCCCCCTGCAATAACAATCTTATCCATGCCTTTGGCCTATCATAAACAACACGAAATCTCAAGGATCTTCTCACCAAGGTCCCGGGCTGCCCGGATTCATGCCCCTCCTCCGGCGCCGGGCCGTGGCATACCTGCGGCCGCTATTGAGAAAAAATTCTCAAAAAGGGTGGCCTAACATGGAAATAGGCTTGCTAAGCCTTATCCCAAGGTTTATGATCATTGCCAAGCGAGCCATTTTGCACTTATAACCACAATCCCCTTGGGCTCGGGTGATCATACTAAATCGGGCCGTGCCAGGGCGGCCCTGCTCCCCCAGGATATGGTCGGCCCCAAGGGAAATTTCGTTAATTTCCAGGCGCTCCGCTCACCCCCAAGGGTGTGGTCAGCCTACCCTGGGCGAGCTGGGTTCTGGTGGCTCAGAACTGCAAAGCCTGAGCCGGGTTTTCTGCCCATGATTCTTCTTGACATAGTCTCTCTGCGGCCAATTTCGCTTATGAAGGTTTTGCGCCCCGTATTAGCAAAAATCCCAGGCTTCCGCCGGTGGCTTGGCGTTCGCTTTTTTGCCCTGTTCGGGGCGATGATGATAATCTCCCTGTGGACCGGCCTGCCGGCAGCCGGTGGTGAAGCCATTCGGGTGGGTGAAGTCAATCCCCTGACCGGCAACCTGGCCTTACATGGCCTGGAGATCCATCAGGGCATCGAGGCGGCGGTGGCGGAAGTAAATGCCCAAGGTGGCATCAACGGTCGCCCCATTGAACTGCTCAGCCGCGATGATCAGAGCCGTCCGGATGTGGCCCTGAACCAGACCCAGGACCTCCTGTACCGGGAAAAGGTGGTGGGTTTGTTGGGAGGGTATGTGGATTCGTTGGTCGGGCCC